>DATKXE010000422.1:0-5540 GCA_035529195.1 Anaerolineales bacterium | reverse complement strand
CCATATTGATTGTGTTTTTGATGAAACCAAATATAATCAATGGTATGGCTATTGATTGGACCAAAGTAAGCGAAATCGTTTTTCAGGCACTCCTCACAGCCTTAATAGGTGCTGGATTGGTGTATCTTGCCTTTCGTTTGGTGGTGAAGTACCGAGGGGTTTTTCTGTTTTTTCAATTTTACCGTGTGAAAAGTAACCAAGAATTTCCTTCTTGGTGCTATAATTTAGTAAGAGTATTTTTCAAGGCCGGACAATCACGGGTAGATTCCATTAACTTAATTATCAAAGGAGAGTGAGAGATGAAACTTACTGCCCCGAAGAAGATAACTTTTTGGGTAAGTGTTGTTTTGGTCGTGCTTGGTTTAATTGGATATTTCATTGTTCTTCCTGTATTGACACCATTAGCCTTCTGGTTGGTACTCGCAGGGTTTGTTCTCTTGGCGGTGGCGAATATCTTAACTGGGTTATAATCCATGTCATTGTTGGTGGGTCTTTTCCAAGTTGTCCGGCCAGGTCCGGATAAGACCCATCACTGAAAAAAACCGAGTCAACTTAGAGAAAATTCTTCTGAAAATGTGAATAATGCTATAAGGTTGAAGTACATCTTTAAGCAAGGATGCAGCGCAATTTGATAAACAATCAGCCCCGGCAATTTACCGGGGCTGATTGTTAGCCATGAGATTTTTACGCATCGATTGGAAAGCTTATCTCGAATACCGCGTTTATTGGGTTACGTCCTTCCTGAAAATGGGCACCTGCACGAACTCGCCGTCGATCAGCAGCATCGGGGGCTCGGAGTAATCCTCCAGCAGGATCTCCGACGACCAGGTCGACTACCATGCGCTGACCACCTCACCGGAAGCTGCGGCCGATTTACGACCGACCCGGAAAATGATCTTGTTGACGCGTTCCATTTGGTCACAGGCAAGGCGGGTGAGCAAATTGGCGATCCCCAGTGCAAAACCATAACCGGCCAGGGTTGTTTTCCCAATCTGCTCGAATTCACGGTGAAATTTGGGCTCATCCCCGGAAATTCAATCCTCCATTAAGGGTGTAGTCGAGGCGGTATCGGCTTAGTGAGTTTCTGCAGCCAGGGCTGCAGACATGATGGTATCGTTGAATTTCAAATGGGTGAGGTTGATTATCGCGTCTACCCCCTGGGCGGCTGCGATCACTTCCTCCTTTAGGCTGGCATCCAGTTTAAGTGGTTTAATTTTATCGCTCTTGACCTTGTCAGCCACTTTTAGGCGAGAGCAAGATCGATATCCCCCAGGTGGATCTCCTTAACACTTTCTTCTCCAGCCAGAATCGATGCGCATGGCCCTCCCTGGGCGCCGGCATCAATCACCAGCACTTTTTTCATGGCTTCCCTCCGCTAACCTCCGCGCGATGCCTCAATGCCAGCAGCGAGATAAATTCAAAAGCCAGGTTTGCCCCCAGGATGGCGGTGATATCGCCGTGGTCGTATGGAGGGCTGACCTCGACCAGATCGAAACCGACGATATTCAGGCCCTGCATGCCGCGCACCAGCTGCAGAATCTGGTAGCTGGTCAATCCCCCTACTTCTGGGGTGCCGGTGCCGGGCGCAAAGGCCGGGTCAACCGAGTCGATATCAAGGGATACATAGACGGGACGTTCCCCAATCGTTTCCCGCATCTCGGTGATCACCGCGGGTATGCCCATTTCAAATACCTGGTGGATGGTCAAGATTTTTGCGCCCATCTCTCTCGCATTGGATAAATCATTTGCCCAGCTGGTCGGGCCGCGGATGCCGATTTGTAGATAGGCGCTGGTGTCGATTAACTCTTCCTCAATTGCTCTGCGGAAAGGTGTGCCGTGACTGTAGGGTTGGTCCTTGAATTCCCAGTCCCAGGTGTCCGGGTGGGAATCAAAATGGATCACCGCCGGCGGTCCAAATTTCGCAGTGTGGGCGCGCAGCAGCGGCAGGCTGATGGAATGATCGCCACCCAATGCAACCACGGTGACATCTTTTTCCAGGATGCCTTTAACTTCACTGGTGATATTTTCCATGGTGGCGTTGATATCCACAGCGATTGTGCTCACGTCGCCGTAATCCACGATGCTGAGCTCTTCCGCCGGTGCAACGCCGAGCACCTGGTTGTATCCCCACAGCAGCAGGGATGACTCGCGAATTTTCCGGGGACCGAATCTTGTGCCGGCGCGGTTGGAAGCGCCGCTGTCGAAGGGAATGCCGACGATCGCGACATCAACGCCATCAAATTCGCGGCTGGCTGGCAGGCGCATGAAAGTCGGTATGCCGTGATAAGGCTCGAGATGTGCGCCAAAAGCAGGGTTGGGATTTTTTGTGTTCATGTTCTGCCTCGAAGTCTCGAAAATCTTCAATAATCAATAGAGTTGATTTCTTCACTGCATAATACTACAAAAGTATCCCCGGCAATCAGGCGATCTCAAGCTGGACCGTGCTGCTGATGATCATTGCTGTATGAATTATGAAAAGTTGATTTGTCTGATGTTGTTAGGTTGGATGGAAGTCATTTTTGGTTATGGGTGAGTGAACTGACATTGAACTCTTGGGATGCTATTCTGTCTCATGCAGTTCACTTGGGTGCAATCCAGGTCTGGTGGTTACCTCCTGGCTACTACCTGGTTGTAGACCATTTCCCGATAAAAGCGACTCTAACAACGGTCTGAAATTTCCTACCCGTTGGAGGCGAATCACCCAATCCCATACTGGCTCGAATTTCTTCCAGCCACCCGCGTACGCTAGGTGGCGCAACCGAGCTGGCCAGTCAGTATGTGCACCTGCTCCTCGAAAAATCGATCCCCACTGGTAGAAATCTTGATACGCTTGCCAATATCCGCTCTCCAAAGCTTCAGCATTCATCCCGGCGGGACGGAAAACCGCGTGGCGCGTGTCATATAAATCCCAATTATGCGATGTAATGCGACCCTGGGCTGCCAATCGCTGACGCAGGGTGGTTCCCGGATAGGGTGTCAGGATATGAAAGGTTGCTGTCTCGATTCCCTGCTGGATGACCCAATCCACTGTCCTCTCAAAAACCGTTTCATCATCATGATCCATGCCAAAGACAAAACTCGCATTGACCATCACTCCTAAAGCTTGTAAGCGTTGGATTGCCGTCTCATATGGATTTGGTATGTCGGATCCTCCAAGATTGTGATATTTCTTTTGCTGCTTAAGATTGCTGTGATTAAGGGTTTCAAAGCCGATGAAAAGACTCCGCAACCCGGCTGCGACTGCCTTTTCCACAAGACCTGGCTTAAGTACTGACTGGACAGTCCCTGCAGCTTGCCAAAGGCGATCCATTCCTTGCATGCCATCAAATAGTTCTCCGGCAAAGTGGGGATTGCCGAAAAGATGGTCATCCAGAAAGTATAGATGTTTCCCCGGTAGGGCTTCGATCTCTGCTAAAGCTGAGTCCACCGTTTGGGTGTAGAATGATTTACCCCCCATGAAGAAAGCCTCCTTGTAGCAGAAATCACAGCGGTGTGGGCAGCCTCGTGAGACCACGATTGAATTGGGCACCAGATAAAGGTGGCGCTTGATCAAATCTCGACGTGGTGCAGGTGCTCCTTCCAGAGTTCTGTGGAGTGAGCGGTAGACTGGCTTGGGATACCAGGATTGCCAATCGGTAAGGAATTGAGGCCAGGTGTCTTCTCCCGGACCGATGAAGATCGTATCAGCATGTTGGGCGGCTTCTTCGGGTAATGCTGTTACGTGTAATCCTCCCAGGCAAACGTATGCTCCCAATGAGCGGTAATGATCGGCGATCTCATAGGAACGGTAAGCATTGGTAACATAGACCTGGATCACCACCAGATCCGGGTTGTCATTCAAATCTAGGGTTTCTACATGCTCATCGACCAAATCCACTTCCCAGTGAGGGGGTATATACGCGCTCAGGGTTGCGAGTCCTAATGGGGGGAAAAGGGAGTACTTGATGGGTCTGAAGAACGGGCTTTTGGCCTCTGTCAGGGCAGGCAGCATCATTTTGACTTTCATGCGATCTCCTTTGAGAACATGGTAGGGGTGTGCAGGAAGTCATTCCAGGTGAATAATAGAATTTAATGATTAACCGATCCACCCTCTGAGTCCCAGGATTTAAGCACCTGAGTGCTTGCATAACATCTACATAATTGCTATGATTGAGTTGGCTCATCACAAGAGTCAGAACTTCGCGTGTGTAATGCCCAATTCAGTTGGAGGTTGTTATGAATCTCATCCCGGAAATTCAGGCTGCAAAAAATGAACCTCATAAACTAGAGCAGCTCTATCAGATTGCGCAGAAGGACGGCCAAACTGAAGTTTTTCAGTCGGCTTTACTGGCGTGTTATACAGATGATCCTGATAATTTGCTCTATGCTGCCTGGTTTTACCGCTTCCAGCAGACTACAGACACCGCGGAAAAAACCCACCGTGTGGTTAATTGGGCTTTGGCAATACCGCTGAGCATCCTCACCGGCTTGATCTTTTGGCTGCTCTCAGATATTGAGAATCTGATTTATCTAGACCATATACCTCACCTGGCTCTATGGTGGTCGCCCATTGCTACGATGAGCGCGTTGATATTCATGGCCGTAACGGCGAAGAAAAATCAGGTGCGCGCGTTGGCGTTGGGTTTGGGATTACTGGCAGCAGCCGCTTATGCCATGATGGTGGCACCAGGTCTGGATGTTCCCTGGAAAATCAACCATTATCTTGATCTGGCAGCCATTCACATCCCTTTATTGTGCTGGATAGCTCTGGGGATTTCAGTTCTAGGACTTAAATCCACTAGGGAAGATCGCTTTGCTTTCCTGATCAAATCCATCGAAGTGATGATCACCGCGGGTCTGTATTTAATCGCTGGGATCGTCTTAGGCGGCATTACCATTGGTATGTTCGCTGCATTGAGTATCACCATACCCGATATTTGGCTGCGGCTGATCGCTGCCGGCGGGATTGGCTTGCTGCCAGTTATGGCAGTTGCCAGTGTTTACGATCCGGCCTTGGCTCCGTCAGAGCAAGATTTCGACCAGGGGTTGAGCAAGTTTATCGCTACCATGATGCGCTTATTGCTGCCTCTGACCCTAGGCATATTGGTGATTTACATCATTGTGATCCCCTTTTATTTCTTTGAGCCCTTTAACAACCGGGACGTATTGATCGTCTACAACTTGATGCTCTTTGCTATTATGGCTTTGCTTTTGGGTGCGACACCGATCAGTGGTGCTGATCTCTCCCTCCAACTTCAGAAGTGGCTGCGATTGGGTATTATCACAGTGGCAATCCTGGCGGGATTGGTCAGCTTATATGCACTATCTGCAACGGTCTTCCGCACTATTGACGGCGGTTGGACGATCAATCGGTTAACGATCATCGGTTGGAACAGTATCAATATTTGTATCTTGTTCTGGCTGATTTACAAGCAATTCAAAGATAGCCGTGAGAAATGGATTGATTCTTTGCACTCGGTTTTCAGTCTCGCAAGCAATGCCTATTTGGTATGGGGTTTATTTGTGGTACTGGCGATTCCGTGGTTGTTTCGTTAAGCACA
>DATKXE010000421.1:0-2216 GCA_035529195.1 Anaerolineales bacterium | reverse complement strand
GCCTTCCATCTTCCTTTTTCCGGTGCAATTCCGGTGCAAAAGGGGTTTTTAAGCATTGAAAATATTGAAAATATTGAAATCGAAACCCCTATATACAGGGGTACAAGAGTGTTTTACCCCCATATATGGGGGAGGGGTCTCAACTTCGAATCAGTAGGTTGTGCGTTCGAATCGCACCGGGGGTGCCTATATGTGGGGGATAGATTTTTTCGCATCCGAGAACACAGGTGAGAAACCGCAATCCAAAGTGTGGAATTATCCGGGCAAATGGTGGAGTGAAATTCCTGCCAATAAACCATCTGAAAGCTCCAGAGGCAAATGGCTTTGGAAATTAGTTGACACTACCTGGTTCCATCAACTTAATCTCTAGAATGAAATAGGAACTGTCTCAGATGTTAAGAGCACCGGGAATGTATCATTTATCATAAATTAATAGTGATGAATGGCAGTAAGAATTTCTGCATAATCTTTGTATATTATTAAGAGCAACTGCTATCGCGCATAGGAGGAAAATATTGCTCGCGCGGCTGGCAGGAATAATCCAAGTATTGGCGATTGTCAACATCATCAATTACCAGCGCCAAGGGGTGGCACATTGCGATCAAGCCACCCCTTTTTTTGCACCCACTTCTTATGTATTAGTAATATATTGACTTAAGGAGGAGGTCGATATTTTGGGCAGTGGTTTTTAAGGGTGGTAATCCTGGTTTAACGATATCTGTTTATTTGTATCCAATCTAATTTGAATATCACAAATCAATGAATCCGGCGAACCGCTTGGTTATCACCTGGGCGGAGCGCGGCTCAAATCGGCGGGGTGGAGATTATTAATTCACCTTTTGAAGGGAGCCATGGTTGTAATTGGCAAGACCTCAGTTGACACACAACCTAGGAGCGCGGATCAAGTCGATGTTATCCTCCCAGGCAAGCTGTCATCTCATCCAGCCTTGGTCGTTATCATCCCGGCTTACAATGAATCCCGGTTCATTGGCAGTATCATCCTCCAGGCTCGCCGCTTTGCCAGCCAAGTGATCGTCGTTGACGATGGCTCCACCGACGATACCGCTTGGATCGCTCGTTCTGCGGGTGCCTCCGTTGTTTGCCATGAAAGCAATCAAGGCAAGGGTGCCGCCCTCAACACCGGCTTTCATGCTGCGCGCCAATGTGATCCACAGGTCGTGGTCTGTCTGGATGGTGATGGGCAGCACTTTCCAGATGAGATAGATCTGCTCATTGAGCCGATCATTACCCAGCAGGCTGATATCGTCGTCGGCTCTCGTTATTTGGGTACGACCGACCTAACACCTCGCCATCGGGTTTGGGGTCATCGCTTCTTCAACTTTCTCACCCATTTCGCATCCGGTGTGGAGTCATCAGACTCGCAAAGTGGCTTTCGAGCCTTCTCACCTCGCGCCCTCCAAGCGCTCTCCTTCTGCTCGCAGGACTTCTCGGTTGAATCGGAGATGCAGTTCCTGGCGCAGGAGAATGACCTGCAGTTGGTCGAGATGCCCGTGACAATCCGCTACCCGGACCCTCCCAAGCGTTCGGTTCTGATGCACGGAATGAGTGTCCTCAACGGTGTGTTGAGCCTGGCCGGTCAGTACCGCCCCCTGCTCTTCTTCGGTATAGTTGGTACGGCACAGATACTTTTAGGCCTGATGTTAGGGTATCGGGTAGTCTATCTTTTCGGATTAAACAGCGGACTGGCAGCTGGAACAGCTATGCTCAGTATACTTTTTGTGATCACTGGTACATTATCTCTATCCACCGGATTCATCCTGCACTCGATCCGCGTCCTGCTACTTGAACTTTTCAGACGCAATGCTTCCAGATAACAAGCCCATCACCACAGAGGTTCAGTTTCAAGCCGGGATTGTTGAAGATCATAACGATATTTCTTTTCACGAGAAAGGATCCCACTCTTATGCAAGCGTCATCATCGTAAATTACAACAGCCGCAATCATCTGGCGCGCTGTATTGAATCACTGAGTTCTATGACGAATGCTAAGATTTTCGTGGTGGACAACGCCTCTAGCGATGGAAGCGCTGATTATATTGAACTCGAATATCCTGATGTGCAGCTCATACGCTCCCAGACCAACTTGGGTTTTGCACAAGGCTGCAACCAGGGCGCAAAGTCCGCAGATAGCGAATACCTTGCCTTTCTAAACCCTGATACCCTTGTAGAAGAAGATTGGCTCGAAGCGTTAATCAA
>DATKXE010000420.1:0-4353 GCA_035529195.1 Anaerolineales bacterium | reverse complement strand
TTGGGGGGACTGCAACCCTAGTTGGTGATCCGCCCAATATACTTATCGGCAGTGCCGCCGGCATTGATTTTGTCACCTTCGCCGCCAATTTGGCTCCGATCTCCTTGATAATCCTGATCGCCTTTATCGGACTAGCCTGGTTCCTTTTTAAGAAGGATCTACAAGTTTCCAAAATCGATCCGTTGAGTTTCGAGGCTCTGGATACTTCAGAATTGATCACCAACAAGCCGTTACTGCGCAAATCTCTGGTAGTTATGGCTGGTGTGATCTTGGGCTTTCTGTTTCATGGCGCTCTGCATCTCGAACCAGCCACTGTTGCCCTGACAGGTGCTACGGTTCTGATACTTTGGGGACGCATTGACCTTCATCACGTGCTGCGAGACATTGAGTGGACTACGCTCTTCTTCTTCATCGGTTTGTTCATCTTGGTAGAGGCATTGGTGGAAGTGGGGATCATCGAGGTGGTAGCTCAAGCTGCTCTTCGCCTGACCGATGGAAACCTGCAGATGACTTCCATGTTGTTGATTTGGCTTTCAGCGGTTGCCTCTGGTGTTGTGGATAATATCCCCTACACAGCTACGATGATCCCGGTGGTAGAGAACCTGGGACAGGCCATGCCAGTGGGTCCGCTGTGGTGGTCGCTGGCTTTGGGAGCCTGCTTGGGGGGCAACGCTACGCTTGTGGGCGCCGCGGCCAATGTTGTCGTTGCCAACCTGTCTGAAAAGAGCGGGAATCCGGTGAGCTTTGGCTTCTTCCTGCGCTATGGTGTCATCGTCACATTCATGTCCCTGGTGCTGGCCAGCCTGTACGTGTGGGTACGTTACTTATAAGGAATTAGATCGCGACATGGTTTTTTCATTCGAGGTCTCATATTCAGCGATCCCCACGCAAATTTACGCTTGCTGGGTAGTAGAAATCTAAAGCAGTCGGATATGTATTAAGTTGTTGGCTTTGGGAGGTTCTCTTATTCACAACCTGCTCCGCACAGTGGAGATTGCAGATGTTTATAGACGTAGTTTTGATAGGAATATTGATATTGGCAAATGGATTCTTCGCAGCTGCAGAGATGGCATTGGTAACCACGCGCAGAACGCGTCTGAAAATGCTTGTTACTGCTGGTGACCAACGAGCAGCTAAAGTCCTGGCTGTACAAGATAATCCTGGGGATTTCTTGGCAATGGTGCAGATTGGCATCACCCTGGTTGGTACAACGGCCGCGGCTGTGGGGGGGGCTGAGGCAGTTCAGATTCTCTCGCCATTAATCACCAATATCCAGCGGCTGGCACCCTATGCGCAGGAAATTGCATTGGTAATTGTGGTCGTCGTCATAACCTACTTCACCCTTGTTTTTGGCGAACTTGTGCCCAAGCGATTAGCCATGCGTAACGCGGAAAACATGGCCTTGTCTTTCACTGGTCCGCTTGGTTTGCTTTCCCGCCTTGCCCACATGCCAATCCGTGTGCTCTCTTTTTCGGCCGATGCAGTGCTGAAACTACTCGGTAGCGCTGCAGCACAATACCCATCCACCAGTCCAGAAGAAATCGAATTGCTTGTGAAACAAGGAACAGCTGAAGGAGTGATCCAACCTGTGGAAGAGAGATTGATCAGCGGTGTCTTTGATTATACAGACCGCCACGTTCAGGACGTGATGACACCTCGCACTTCCATCGTTGCCCTGAATATAGAGACATTACCCTCAGAAGCATTAAGAATGGCGAAGCGATCTGGTTATTCTCGTTACCCTGTTTACCGCAGCGACCTTGACCAAATGGTGGGTTATGTGCATATCAAAGATATTATCTGGGCTATGGAGGATACCAATCTAAGCCCATATTCCCGTGAAATCCATTTCATCCCCAGTGGTGCATCGCTACCTGATGCTTTTGATGTTCTTACAAAAACTGGAACCCATATGGCCATCATTCTGGATGAATACGGCGGCACACATGGTCTGCTGACCTTAGAGGATATGCTGGAGGAGATCGTGGGTGAGATTGAGGATGAACACAGTCCAATAACTGAGCAACTTGAACATCCCACGAACGGAGATTGGGTTTTTGCTGGATCTACTCCGATCTCGGAGGTAGCAGAACTGCTAGGAGTCGATTTCCAGCCGCAAGGACTTTACACTACCTTGGCTGGATATATCTTGGCGAGCCTGGGAAAAATCCCCAAAACTGGCGAACAAATCGGCAAACACGGCTATATATTCACTGTGAAAGAAATGGATCGATTACGCATCGCCAGCATCCATGTTCGCCACAATCTTCTCCTAGCAAAGGAGTAGAATGTGGATTACTTCGCTGATAATTCTTCACTAGGATTTTAGAACAACAATGTATAGGCACAAACTGCATTTTCCGTATGGAGAAAACTAATCTATGCTGCCATTCTTGCAGTTTATACTTGCTATCAGCCTCTTAATCGGTGCCGCGAAGGTGGGCGGATACCTGAGCTCCAGGTTGGGACAGCCTGCTGTAGCTGGTGAAATAATGGCGGGTTTGATCTTGGGTCCATCTGTGTTGAATTTCTTGCATTGGCCTGCATTTACAGATGCGCATTTGGGTGAGACGATTACATATCTCGCGGAACTGGGGATCTTATTATTATTGTTTATCGCTGGTTTAGATCTTCATCTCAACGACCTGGCAAAATCGGGTAAAACAACTGTAATGGTAGGGTCATTGGGGTTTGGCTTGACTCTTGGTATGGGTTATCTCTTGGCCACAATCTTTTCATATGAAACTAAACAAGCGCTTTTCATTGGCTTGATTCTAGCCCCAACCAGCATTGGCATTTCAGCACAAACTTTAATGGAACTGAAGGTTTTACGGAGCAAGGTGGGCACTACCTTGTTGGGTGCAGCCGCCATTGACGACACTTTAGGTGTCTTGGGTGTATCTATATTTATTGCTCTTTATTTGGGAGGAGCATCTAGTGGATTTTCAAGCGTATTTGTGATATTACTAAGGATGAGTTTGTTCTTGGTTTTCGCCTCCGCCGTAGGATTTTGGATTTTACCCAAAACTACTCAAATAGTTGAAAAATTACCAATCAGTCAAGGTCTGATTGCATTCACCTTCATCACCATGCTTTTTTACGCCTGGTCTGCGGAAGTCCTCGGACACATGGCAGCAATAATCGGCGCATTCCTGGCAGGACTTTTTTTTGCCCGCAGCTCATTTAAAGACAAGATTGAAAGGGGTTTTTCATCGATTGCATATGGCATATTTGTACCCATCTTTTTCATCAACATTGGGTTATCCGCTAATGTGCGTCAAGTGCCAATCGAGGGATTAATATTTCTGGCTGGTATGTTGGTGGTAATTGTAATATCGAAACTCGTTGGAGCTGGGCTTGGTGGTCGTTTTGGTGGATTGACAATTCGAGAATCTGTGCAACTTGGCTTTGGTATGATCCCTCGTGGAGAAGTTGTTTTAATCATCGCATCTATTGGAATTACAGAAGGATTAATTGACTCGATTGTTTTTTCAACGATAGTAATGTTAGTCATTATCACCTCATTGATTACTCCTCCCATTTTGCAGAAGGTATTTCCTACATCAAAGGAGCCCAATTAATCGTTTTAGGAATCCTTTCCGCAGCAATCTGCGGGGGATGAGACCTCAGAGAAGAAACAACTTTTTAGGAGATGAAATATGTATTTCCAAATTGTTTTTGTGCTTGATAATCCGGATCAGTGCCGAGATATTCTTGACGCTTGGGAAAATGCTGGCATAAGGGGTGTGACAATCCTAGAGAGTTCGGGGCTTGGGCGAGTACGCCGAGCAGGGATTCGTGACGATTTGCCCCTTATCCCAAGCCTTAGCGATTTATTCATGAATACTGAGACTCAACATCGGACTTTATTTACCGTAGTTAAAAGCCAGAGTCAAATCGAAGCGATTGTTAAGGCAACTAAATCTGTAGTAGGGGACTTGGAACAGCCAGATACTGGATTTTTGTTTGTAGTACCGGTGAGTCAGGTTTATGGCATTAGTAAGTTGGCATAATTGCATTATAAGCTGCAGAAAATGATGATGGCTACTGCTATGTTAGGAAAAAGATGTAGTCCGTATTATTGATTTGTTATTTTTGATAGATTTGATGAGAATTTGATATGTCTCTTACAAATTCAATTCACCATTGGCTCACCCTATTGGGATTTTCCAACAGTTATTCTGTAAAACGATCTGGTTATCCTCGGAATTTGATATCGAGATATGGAAATGTGGATACCACTTCGGGCGTTCTTTATATAACATACAGATTGATCCCCACACGCGCTTGATCACGACAGCAGAAGTTCGCCGCGACGCGGCCTGCGGCTGCGCGAGCTATGCAGCTGAACGG
>DATKXE010000419.1:0-3593 GCA_035529195.1 Anaerolineales bacterium | reverse complement strand
GCGCCAGAAGGTACGCCCTTCCTCCCCCCCCATGGATTGGTTTCCTGCAGCCATGTCAGACAATATCTCGTCCAGAGGTTCGCTGCGTGGGTCTTCAGCGGTGAGCACGGTCAAATCTGCCTTTTGAGCTGAAATTTCTGCCATCATTCCCCGCTTAGCCTGGTCGCGTAGACCCGCTGAGCCAAAGACCGCGATCACCTTTCCTCGGGTCAGTTCTCGGGCAGTATGCAAAGCATTATTCAGTGCATTTGGCGTGTGGGCAAAATCAACGATCGCCAGGAAGTCCTGGCCCAGATCGATCACCTCCATCCTTCCGGGTATACCAGGTAAAGAGGCAATCCCTTTTTGGATGAATTCATCGTCAATCCCCAGACCTACAGCAGTGGCAGTAATCGCCGCCAGACAATTTGAGATGTTGTATGACCCAACCAAATTGCTATCGATTTTGAAATAGGCGCCATTTCCAACCCGCGCAGAAAACCTCAATCCAGCGGAATCGGCTTGAATATCTCCAGCACAGACATCTGCGTCGGGTTGGATACCATAGGTGACCTTGCGGACGCTGGGTTCTAATTCTCGCACTACCCCCGCCAAATAATCATAAGAATTGTCATCCTCATTCAGTACTGCAAGACGTGAATTTCCATGTTTTTTGGATACTGAGCGGGATAATTCAGTTAGCAAAACACCCTTCGCGGATAGGTAGGCATCATAGCTGCCATGATAATCCAGATGCTCATGGGTGATGTTCGTCACCACGGCCAGGTCAAATTCGCAATACGCGACACGCTGTTGTGCCAATCCATGGGAAGTCGCTTCAAGGATCACGTGTGTGATCCCAGAGGCGATCATTTCCGCTAAATAACTCTGGACAATTGGGGCTTCAGGCGTGGTGACATGAAAACCAGTATCCAATATTCTGTCACCAATCTGGGCATTTACGGTTGAGATCATGCCAGCTTGAATACCTGCTGCCTGCAAAATGCGGAAGATCAAATTTGCGGTTGTGGTCTTTCCATCTGTCCCGGTTACGCCGATCACGGTCAGCTCTCGAGCTGGGAAATCGTAAAAGGCTGCTGATAATTGCGCCAGAGCTGTGCGTCCATCCACTGCCCTGAGATAAGGTACTTCGATGTCGGGTACTACCTTGGTGCCGACCACCGCAGCAGCCCCTCGTGCAACGGCTTCAGGAATATATTGATGTCCATCGGCACTTTCCCCCTCCAGGGCAAAAAATACATTTCCAGGTTCCACCAACCGCGAGTCGAGGGCAATACCAGTAACCACAATCTCAGGAATATATCCCTGGATGGTATTTGGGAAATGATTTACCAGTTGATTAAAATTGATCTGGCGCATAATTTATCAAATACGCCCAAGGAATGTCCCTGGGCGTATAAATCATTATACAGGATAATGATTTAGATCGAAATCATGAAGATGAATAATTCTAGTATAGACTCTGCCGCAAGGACTCGAGCTGACCGCCTACAGATCCGTCCAGGACTTTATCGCCAACGCGAACGATCAGCCCACCCAGGATAGCTGGATCAACCCGGAATGTTACTGTTGCCTGGTCTCCTACCTGAGAAAGAACATCCTGCTTAATGGCTTCTTTCTCTTCAGTGGTCAGCGGGAGGGCACTGGTTACCTCGGCTGAGGCACCACTCATCTGCTTACCTTCCAGGACAACAACCCGACCGGATTTTACGCCAGAGAAGAACTCATCGATTAATACGCGTTGACGCCCTTCATCCAAAGACGCATTAATCAATTTTTGGGCGGCTGCAATTGCCAAAGCACCAACCTGCCCACGCATTTCACCAAGGATGCGGTCACGTTCGCTCTCTACATCCGCCAACGATTCCTCGCGTTTTTTGACCGCCTCAGCTTCAGCTGCAGCAATTACTTCCTTACCCTGCGTTTCAGCTCTTTCATTTGCATCACGCATGATTTGACTGGCTTTGGCTTGCGCGTCTGCAAGAACTACTTCCGCTTCTTGTTCTGCGTTTTGCCTGGCTTCAGCTGCAATACGGGCATCTTCTAAACCCTCTGCGATCGCGGTTCTCCGTCTCTCCAGCAGTCCTAAGATTGGTTTGTATACCCAAGCGCGTAGGACCACAAAAATGATCGCAAAGTTAAATATTTGAACAAATAAGTAACCTAAATTAAGTCCTAATCCTTCCACTGGGGTGCTCCTTTCATTAATTTAATTTGTTTCAAATCAACCTGATGTGGGAGGCAGTGCTTACCCACAGGCACCTCAGGCCTACCCAACAAACAGGATCAGGAGGGCAACTACCAGACAGTAAATTGCCACTGCTTCTGTGAATGCAATGCCCAAGATCATGTTCGTCTGGACATCACCACTAGCATCTGGGTTGCGAGCAATACCCTGAACGGCTCCATTTACCAGCATCCCAATGCCAATGCCTGCACCAATTGTTCCGACCATTGCCAATCCGGCTCCGATTAATTTTGCGGCTGCGACTTCCATGTGATTTTGTTTACCTCCATGATTTAATACAGATTAAATTATTTCAACCGGGGGGGAAATACCCGGATACTAACTTTTTATGCGTGAGCTTCTTCATCAGGATGCTCACCATGTCCCTGGGTAGCCTGCGCCATGAAGACCATGGTCAGCATTCCAAAGACCACCGCCTGGATAAGACCGACAAAGAATTCCAAACCCAAAAACATCGATTGGACAAAGACCGGGATCAGCGTACCGATCACAAACAATAGCACCGATCCAGCGAAGATATTGCCGAATAAACGGAAGGAGAACGATAGCAGCTTGGAGAACTCAGATAAGAGCTCGAGCAGACCGACAAAAAAGTCGATCAACCCGAATACTGGGCGCTTGAAAATTCCACCCACGTTGATAAACTTCGTGAAGTAGGTCGCGCCAAGTGCACGCACACCCATCACCTGAGTCATAACTACGGAGATCAAAGCCAGTGCAACAGTAAAGTTGAGGTCAGTTGCGGCCACTCTAACATAAGGAACCAGAGTATAACCGCCCTCATGTGCTTCAGCTGCAGCTTCACTGGGCGGTTTGACAAGCGTGTATACCCCAGAAAAGACTTCTTCAATCGGATTACCGTGCTCACTATGCTCCAAACGACCAATGCTATCTACACCCGGAATCAATTCCATCCAATTCACCACCAGCACTAATAAGGTGATGGTTGCAAAGAAGGGGAAAATACTTTTTGTCCACTTGCCCGCTGTCGATTCGGTGAGATTATTAATAACTTCTAGAATTGCTTCAATAGCACCTGGAATCCCTTTGGGAATCAATTCACCACTGCGCACAGCTCTCGAAACTGCGATTGCGATCAAGACCAAGATCACATCCGCGATCAATGTGGCAATCATGGTGTTGGTCAGGTAGAAATTACCAAATAAGGGTGCAGTAGATACATTCTCTGCCGGAAGCTGGATGTGCGGCAGAACAGGTTGATAAACGAAATAGACAAAATAGATATTGAGGATTACTAACGCCAAGATTACCCAGCGGTTAACGCCGTATCGCCACTTCTTAGGGGGTTTTTCCACGATCGATGCCCTCCTCTTGCTTAGAATTT
>DATKXE010000418.1:0-5620 GCA_035529195.1 Anaerolineales bacterium | reverse complement strand
GAAACTCTTCAGGTGTCATGTGGAAATTCTGTTCTGGTTCCATGCATTGGTCCTCAATGGGTTTATTTACAATAGATCAATTATGGGATAGCAATCGATAAATGATTTTCTTATAGTCCTCGGCACTCAGGTTGAGGATGGCATAAGAATTTATCAAATCAAGGCGATGGAGGAATCAATTCAGAGTTGATTTTTAATAATTTTTTCGGATCAAGTCTCAGAATCATCTCCGGGATCTCCGGTAGCTGTACTTTCATCACTTGCTGGTGCAAGTTCTGCTTCCATCTGTGCTTCAATCACATCGAGCTGTCCTTGAGCTTGACCCAATTCTTCCTGGGTGCTGGAAAGTTGACCCTCCACCTCAGCGATGCGCTTGCGCTGGTTGGATATGGTCATGCGCGCTTTGATCTGACCAGGGGCCGTGACCAGATAGCTGATCAATGCGCCTGCGACCATGGCGATGAATAAGATCAAAGCTAATGAGCCCTTGGTTTCCCAAATCAGGAAACGGATCGGGGTAATGGCGGTATTCTGGATGGCAAATATGATGGCCACGAATGCGATGATGAATGAAAAAATCAGCAGTATTTGCATATAAGTATCCTTTCCTTTGACAGGTTGATTCGAAAATGCCGAGAGTTCTTATTATAGAGGATATCCAAATCTACGCAAGAGTACCCTGGTTTGTAGAACAATGGGTTTCTCAAATCCCAAGATGCTTGAGGGCCTCCCTGGCTTCTTCCAGCAGCTGATCCTGAGATGCAGAATATGGGTAGCCAAATTCATCGATAATCGCCTTCAATGCTATTTGGTGGGCTATCTGCAGGGCATCGTACTCTGATCCTGATATATCCGGATTGATAGCGCTGCCTTCCCAGCACTGGTTGGTGATCGGATTAATCGCGCTCCTTGTGGGGATAAACAGCTCAAAATGGGAATTTAATCGATAAGAAGCGCCTGGATGAGCGCCTCCCCCTGTGGTTTCCCCGATTAATACCGCTCGTTGATGGGCTTTCAAATCACTGGCAAACTGCTCCCCAGCTGAAAAGATATCATTGCCGATCAGGAGGCAGATGTGCAAATGGTTGAGTCGAGGACCGGGGACATTGGGTCTGGTCCAATACCCTTGCAGGTGGTCCTCATTCCGCCAGTAAATACTATGCATAAGGACGGGTACACCTCCGAAAAGATGCTGCTGAAATTTGACCGCTTGCTGCTGATCCGCCATCCATTCGGGATCAGATCATAAGTTGTGATTGGAGTGAAGTTGACTCGTTCGGCATCCATATCATCAGGCTCTATTGGCCTCGATCGATCACCAGTGAACCAATCCTGCTAAAATTCTCAACGAACTAAATAAATATATTCACTGGTAAATGTGACAGAAAAGATGATTAGAAGGGGATTTATTGCTGCGAGAAGAGCAGGATGATCAACGCAAAAAACATGGTCAGGCAGATGAAAGGGATGGCAATGATAAAACCAGCTGCTACATAATGTCCCCATACAGTAAAAGCCCGCTTTAAAAAGTTTGGGCTGATGAGATTCGTATCGGGGAGGCGCTCTTTGACCGATGCTAATTCAGCAGTCTGAAAACGAAGTTGCTTCTCAAGCACATTGAGCTTGGATCGAAATTCTTCCAATGTCAGTTCAGCTTTCCCCGTTGGGTTTAATTCATCAGACATAACAACATCCTTTGAGCGATAATGATTCGTCAAATATAATTGACCCGGCTTGCATAAATAATACATCAGTCAAAGTGTAATTGTTCAATTGGCTTTCAACTACCTGGTAATAAAGACAGTCTCGAGGCTATAATCTTCCAGTGAGCGGTTTTGTCATTGCGCTAGTATTGGTATCTACTTTCTTCCATGCCGGGTGGAACTTGCTCGCTCGTTACGCAGGGTCTGAAGACGTATTTTATAAGCGGATGTTGATCATTACTATGATCGCAGGATTTCTGCCTGCTGTGATCTCGGAAATTCGTACCGGTTCCATGACTCCACTTGCTTGGGCATGCGTGGTCGGCTCAAGCACCTGCGCCGCGTTCTATCTCTATGGTCTCGCGAGAGCATTTGCTGCATCTGATTTTACAATAGTTTACCCTTTTGCCCGAGCACTTCCCGTTGTTTTTATAGCATTGGTTGACGTACTTCGTGGCAGGTATCTGACTCCAATAGGGTGGGCCGGGATAGGCTTGGTAGTTATTGGAAGTGTACTGGTTCCTCAGCAGAGGTTTGGGGATTTTCGAATTCGAAACTACATGAATGTCGCAGTTTTGTGGATGGTTGTAGCAGCCCTGGGAACGATTGGTTATACTTTGCTTGACAACCTTGCAGCAGAAGTCGTCCAATCTGGTCCAGCTACTGCAGCCCGATATGCCTATTTCTATTTTTCGATTTCTTTTTTCCCCTACGTTCTGCTGATGCGCTCGGTAAAACCCAGCCCTGAAGCCAGAAAGGATCACGGTTGGATCCTACCTGGAATCGGCGCATTGCTCGCCTTTGGTGCCTACTGGTTGATCTTATGGGCGTACCAGCTAAATCTAGTGACCAGCAATATCGTTGCCTTCAGGCAGTTCAGCATCGTTATTGGTGCCTCGATGGCGTTTCTGATTTTCAAAGAGAAAGGTTTTTTCGTGCGAATCAGCGGTGCTGTTCTCATAACATCCGGATTGATCTTGATTGGGTTGTGGGGGATTTGATCGATTATAGTATTGCAACCAGCAAAAGGTAGAATATCCCTCCCAGGATAACGTTGGCGGGAATGGTCAAGAGCCAGGCTAATGCGATTTGAGCTGCCAGCCCCCAACGCACCATGTTGGCTCGTTCTGCTGATCCTGCGCCGACAATTGAAGAGCTGATCACTTGGGTGGTACTCACAGGCCCTCCCATCAATGCTGCTCCCAGAATGACGGCTGTGCTGGTCACCTGAGACGAAAATGCATGCACAGCCCGGATGCGGTAGAAACCAGCTCCCATTGTTTTGATTAATCGCCAACCACCCAAAGCGGTGCCAAGTGCGATCGCACTCGCACTTGCCGCGATCACCCAGGTTGGAACAACGAATTCTTCCAGTACACCGAAAGCCACTAATCCAAAGGTCATGATGCCCATCGTCTTCTGAGCATCGTTAGATCCATGGCTCAATCCGAGTGTGATGGTGGTGATCCATTGACCTCGGCGAAAATAATCATTAACCCGGGGAGAAAATCCACGTCCGATCCACAAGATTATATGAAAGATCAGATATGCGAGAATAAATCCCAGGATTGGCGAAAGCAGCAGGGCTAGCAGGACTTTCGTGAGCCCTTCGATTTGAATCGCGTCGATCCCAAAACCAATCACCGCAGCACCGACGAAACCGCCAATCAAAGCGTGAGAGGAGCTGGAGGGAATCCCGAACCACCAGGTGGCGATATTCCATATGCTGGCTGCCAGCAACGCTGCCAGGGCAGTGGGGACGGTCACTGCTTCCGCAGTGACAACTTCTGTACCAATTGTTGTAGCGACCGCAACACCGAACAAAAAAGGTCCCAAGAAGTTCGTCAAAGCGGACAGGCTCAATGCCACGCGCGGTGACATGGCTTTGGATGCGATCGTAGATGCCACAACATTGGCGCTATCATGGAAGCCATTGAGAAAATCAAAAGCCAAGGCTACCAGGATGAAGAAAACGAGCAGCGGTTCTAACATCTATAGGATCGAAGGGTGCTTCATCGAGGCTGGAACTGCCACATCCATCAGGGTTAAGATGGTGGGAGCGATTTGTAATTGGGAAACCTCTTCACCTGTATTGCCAGCTCCGGCAACACCGGGTCGAATCAAATACAATGGAACCTCATGAACATCTGCTGTTGTACCGCCATGCCTACCATCGGCATTCATACCGTGATCACCGGTCACCAGAATGTTATAGCCACTTTGAGTCCATTCGGCGATTAGAGCGCTCATGTACACATCTTGAAGAATAGCCTGGTTGCGGTACTCAGGAGAATCAGCACCATGTTTTTCACCCAGATAATCCAATCCCATTGGGTGAACAAGTAGATAATCCGGCTTGTACCGCCTGGCAAGCATTCCAGCCGTGACAAACAGCTCGATATCCGGAAAATCATCCTCTGTGTAGAATCGTCCGTGCTGGATCAACAATGCATCATCGTTCACTTCACGATCTTCCAGCCGGTCGTAGGGGACGCGATTATAGAGCTCTGAAAACCAGAAATATGCCGCTGCTGCTGTAGTTTTTCCTGCTTGCACAGTCGCTTGGAAAATGCTTGGTTTGTCAGATTGTCGGACGATATAATTCGCTAAAATCCCATGGTGAGAGACAGGCAAGCCGGTATGAATCGTCTCGTACATTGGGCGGGACATGCTTGGTAGTTCGCCAATCACTTTATACAGGCTGGCTTGTTGAGATTCAACCAAATGACCCAAAAAACCCATACTTGCTACAGCAGTGTCATATCGCAACGCATCTAGTAGAACCAGAATTACTTTATTCAATTGAATTAACCATCCTTTCTCTTGGATCTTTAATTGCTATCAAGAATTTTGCTATATGAATCTTGAAGTTGTGGAGACAATCTGATGGAATACTTAATGGTTAGATGTGGTGAAAATATCTGTAATCATCGTTGGGTCCAAGCTTGTGATCGCCTTTCGAAGCCTCTGGTTAAAAGATAGAATAAACCCCTGGCTAAAATTCCGACCACAATGATCAAGAGCGACATGGCCATAGCCTGCGCTGTTTCTCCGGCGTCATCCAGCAGCATGACTGATAAGGATGCCAGTTCATTTCCCGGCACAAAAAGGAAGACGACAACCGACAATGTGACCATGGCGTTCAGGAAAAGGTACGAGGCGACAGAAATAATCGCCGGTAAGGAAACTGGAACGATCACACGTAAAAAAGTGCGGTAGAAAGGTGCGTTCAATGATTCGCTGATTGATTCAAACTCTGGGTCGATCTGTTTTAGAGATGTAGTCGCGGTCAGGAAAGGAACAGTATAGTAATGGACGATGGTAGAAATGACCAAGATCGCCATGGTTCCATACAAGAAATTTAATGGATTAGACGGGTTATTGAATGTAAAAATATAAGCCAAACCCAACACCATGCCTGGGATGGCAAGAGATGTAATCGATAGCAGATAAAGCAGCGACCGTGTTGTTCGCAAACCACGTGTTTTATCAATCAAATATGCACTGAAGAAAATGATAACCGTTCCGAACAGCGCGGTCCAGAATGCCATCTGGATGCTGTTCCATAAAACAACAAAGGCACCGCCTTTGTGCTGCGTGCCGGCTACATAGAAAGTGAAATTATTTAAGGTCAAGGAAAGATCATAGGGCCAATACTGGGTGAATGCCCCGACGATCACAATGGCGTAAATGCTGAGGATAAATGCGGCCATCAAAAACATAAAAGTGAAAACACCCCATTGGATGATGGGTTGGTGGGGTTTTGATTCCATAGGTGTGATGCCCGTCGAAACCATGGCAATTTGTTTGCGTTGGACTAATCTGTCCAATGCAAAGGCAAGCAAAGCAGGAACCAACAGCAAAGTACTGATGGTGGCACCCATCTCGAAATTCTGCTGTCCGATGACCTGGTTGTA
>DATKXE010000417.1:0-3649 GCA_035529195.1 Anaerolineales bacterium | reverse complement strand
TTCATCCTTCAAAGTTAGCGAAGGGAAAGGCATCTCCTTTAGGGCGTATAGGAATGGCTGTTGGAACACAATCCGACTGGAGAGAAAGACCATTTACGAGCATAGAAGAATTCTTGGCGACTGGAAAAACCGTTAAAAAATCAAGGTTTCAGGAAAAGGAAGGATTCTATGATTCGCTACCATCTTTAATTGCAAATCAAATTATAGGTATGCAACCAATTCAGATTGGTAATTTAATAAGATACGCACAGGGTGAGGAAGATGGACTTTCTTCAATATTAAAGAGTGCTGGGGCGCATGTATCAACAGCTTATGGTGATAAATCAAAATCAAAATATCGCATTCCAGGATTAGTTCCACCAAAAATGAGAAATATTGAATTTAATAAAAAACCTTTAAAAATGAGAACCAACAACCTCGGGCTAAAAAGCATGGGAGTAAAGTAACATGAAGCGATTACTAACTACAATGATTTGTCTTTTCATACTGGCATTACCTATACAAGCCACAGCAAAGAACTGGACGTTCGCAGCGCATGACGGAACGATTGGCGGTACTGCTGGAAAGCTGGACAACATCGACCAGTGTAATGCCGACGGTGCTGGATACGACCTGCAAGACAAGGACGGTGCGATTGTTTGGGATCAGGCGGGGGGTAGGTTCCTATTCTATATCTATGATGGAGATTCTGAAACGGCTGGAAGTGATCCAGGTGTTGTTGCACCAGTTTATTGTGATGGTGGAGCGATTGGTCCTGGTAGGTGGATATTAGTTGATATACAAACATCAGGTGGGCTTCTTCAAACATTGCTTGATGCTAAGTGTGATGAATCCACGTTCGGTAATGCTATCAGCACAGGCTTAATCCTTGACGGAACCGACCTAAAAACCCACGCTTCCCTACAAAGCATAGCGGGGCAAACTGAGGCTGACGTATCTATTTTAGAAACCACGGCTGATAACACATACAATGTTGTAACGTCCGGTGGTAATTTATATGTTCTTAGGGCTAACGCTGGCAACACGGCCTTAGAATTTGCAGCACCTTCAGGAACGGGTGCGCCTGTTAATGCGACTTCTCCGATTCTTGTAACCCCAAACATAGGCGCTGCAACCGGAACGTCATTCACAGCGGCGAAGGTAAGTGGTGTCCCGGGTCAAATGGCGATTTATGGGGGTGCAACTACCGAGACGTGGCTTTGGGGATTTATCGCTCCAGACGATATGTCTGACAATGTTTTCATAAAGCCCCCTGACGCTCTCCCAACAGCAGGCAATTTTTTAGTATTTGGCGTACCAGATGGATCAGATATTTCCACAGGGCAATATGTAACACACACCAAAGAAGCCGCCTGGACAATCGTTGATTCTGATACAGTCACAGCGGTTGCTGACGGATTACAGGCGTTTGTCGTACCCGCTTCTATGAATCTTATGCTCCTAACTGATTTTACTTGCTCGGTTGCAGACCTCAATTCAGCGGCGAGTGACGCAACGACAGTTGTATTGAGAAGGGTGAGGGCTGGAACTCCACAAGATATGACCAGCACGGGGGTAACGATTGAATATAATACTTACACAGCATCTGACGAAACGGTGAATGCAACTTACGATGATTTGGCAACCGGAGATAATATTTACGTTGACGTAAACGCCGTAACAACTGCGGTTCAGAAGGGTTTGTCCTGTACTGCTGTATTTAGTTTACCATAGGAGTGATATGAAACGATTACTTTTAATTTGTTTTCTAATATTCGGATTGAGCAGTTCTGTCAGCGCAATCAGCTTGATTGGAAGTGGGATTAGTGGTGCTGCCTGTAATACAGTAATCAATCAAACCACACAAGATGATTCGATGAGTCTTGGTTCAGACCCGAATGGATATAATCAATGGGGTGCACAGGTTTTCACATCCGATGGCATCTATACGGCCAAAACATTTTATGTCATGTTAGCTGTTAACCGCACCGGAGATATGGCTGGTCAAACTGTAACGGCTTCCCTATGCACGACATCTGCGGGTCACGCTACGGAAACCTGTACCAATGCTGATGAGACATTAGATGCAACCACATTAACCACAACTCCAACAGCATATAAATTTAATATTGCTGCGGGATATAGTTTAACTGCCGCTGATTTTGCTGTTCGCCTATACCAATCAAAAGGAGATTATGGAGATTATGTACTTTTTTACTATTATGGGACAGGTTCAAAAAATATGGATTATGATGATACCCCACCTGACAGTTGGACAACAAAAGATTCAACTGCAACCGCTTATATTGTCGTAAAGGATTGTGTGGAATAATGATGAAAAGAATATTCATTATAATTATGCTGTTAGTTCTTGCAATGCCAGCGTTTTTATATGCTGCTTGTGGTGGCCCATCTCCAAACTTGGTTGCAGCCAGCCATTCATATTCCGATGTGAATGATTGCGTAGTAGCATCCACATATGACGATACGATCACCGTTCCTGCCGGTGACGGATCAGAAACATGGGCAAGCACTCTTGTAATTTCAAAAGGTGTTCGCTTGAAAGGCCCTGGGTCAGGGTCTTTGACGATCTACACCAATGCTTCTCTTGGGATTTCGTTAACGCCAGATGCAACATCAGTAACAAACGGTCATGTCTTTGAGATTGATGGGTTCACCTTTGATGGTGGGAGCTCCGACGATGTTGCAATCCAACTTGGTTCTGCGGGGCAAACCGGATACCCCGTAGTTAATTTTCACGATAATATAATACAAAATTATGCAAGTGCGTCTGGATACGGTTCGTTTCGGTATAACGGCCCCTGGAAAGGTGTAGTTTATAACAATACCTGGACCGGGAATGCAAAACACTGCTTTCGCCATCTTGGAGATCAAGCCGCCCAATGGAATTGGGCCGACTTTTATACATATGCAACATCTGATGTGCTTTTTTTTGAGGACAACACATTCAATGCGAGTTTTACCGTGTCTTCCGGTGGTTGGTCTTCAAGAGCCGTAATTAGATTCAATCAATACAACATCTCTACAAACCTATACCCATTAGTTGATGAACACGGCAATCAACCGTCTGGTGTTTGTGCAATGATGGGATATGAGTTCTACAAAAACACCATCAACGCTTCGGGGGGATATACTGCCAGAATCGCTATGCGTGGCGGGAGAGTTATGCAATGGGGAAATGAGCTAACCAATGGAACATATGAACCCCTTGTATGGAATGATGATTGTGAAGACGAGCCGGGAACATGTGCTAGGGACGGCGACACGCAGACATTTTTTATTCAGGATTCCTATCATTTTAGAAATTTAGATGATGGAACTCTTAGGGCTACGACTGAGGGGTTTACTGGAGGATCGTATTGTGACAGCGAGATTACAGAAAACGCTCAATGGTGGAATGAGAATGCCACATTTACGCCCGGAACAGATACAACCTTGGCAACCGGAATTGGTATTGGCACAGCGGCACAAATGGCGATTGTCGATACCTGTACTGAGGGTGTGGGATTTTGGGTTACAGACGAAAGTGAATGGAACTCAAATCAGGCTGGAAATGATGGACGGTTGTATAGATGCAACGCAAGCAATACTTTTGTTTTGTACTATACCCCCGCCGCATATCCACATACTCTACAAACCGGGGATATAA
>DATKXE010000416.1:0-9726 GCA_035529195.1 Anaerolineales bacterium | reverse complement strand
TGGATATAGCCAGGTCACTTCGAAGTATTTCGAGCAGTTCGGGCACGTTAGACGTCGCCTGATCTCAAGTTCTTCGTCAATGATTTCAAATCCTTTCTGACATGATGGGCAATTTATGAACATATCAAGATGGCCTCCATTCAAATTTCTCATATCAAGTGTATCGATCTGGTGTCAAATTCCCATTTAAAATTCATTCCATAGATGTATTAAATTGGGGATCTTCATATAAAATTTTATACATTCCTTGAATTAACTTTAGGTATGTATCCTGGAAAAAAAAGAAACCCCTCTGATGAAGGGTTTCATAACAGCGGTCTGGTTAAAAATCTATCTAGGGCATCACAACGCTGACTCGATCATAATCCGATATTCCGATTGAAGTAATAACCGATACCAGGTTCGGTAAGAATGTATTGTGGTTTTCCAGGTGCACGTTCAACTTTTGAGCGTAATCTCTGAACCAGGCCGCGCACCAATTCTCGATTTCCTTCACCTGAATAACCCCATACATGCTCAACGATTTGTTCTGCAGGCATGATCTGCCCAATATTGGTCATCAAAGTATAAAGCAATCGAAATTCTAGTTGGGTCAATCGTTTTTCCTGGTTATCTCCAACCTTTACCGTGCGCAATGAAGGATCTAATACCACATCATGTTGGGAAAGTGTTGGTAAACTAAAAAATGGTATCCCAGCACTTCGTCGCATTAATGACTTTATTTGTGCAAGCATGAATCGAATACCAAACGGGCGTAATATGATCAAATCTGCCCCAGATTCTAATAATTCAACCTGTAAGCTTTCATTAATTGGATCACTGATGATGCAGATCGGTATCACAGTATGTAAGCGTATATTCTCGATATGTCTTTCTGCCCTTGATATATCTTCCGGCAGAGTAATTAATACAAAATCAGCTGGCTGTTCAGGCCAGGCATCTATAGCCTGGTCGAGATTGTGAACAGTCCTTACAGTGAATCCTGCCCGTTGAAGGATCTGGTTCAGAACAGATGCTTCTTCGATATAAGGGGAGAATAATAATGCTTGCATATGGATATTCCCTTTTGACTATTAGGAGAATTTTATTCCTAATATGAAAGCTTAGGTATAAGAAATTATACGCACATCCCCGGTTTCAATCTAATTTAATAGGAATTTTCTACGAATATTATACGCATAGTTTGTAAAATGAGTCTATGTAAACCTAGGAACCCGCAACCTTTTGTCGTGTTGCCTGATAATATTTTGGATTTTTTGAAATGAGTTTCACATTAATTGTCATCCTTACCCTAGTTATCTTGGCCCTGGTGTTTTGGGGATTTATTAGATTTTACGAGAACCGGAATTTCAATATCAGTCAGGGATGGTGAAATGATCTCACAGCTAATCTTCTATTAAGTATTTCGTCATCTGCGAAGTGAGGGATAGAAAGGGCGTAAATCACAAGATTTAGTGGTTGGTTGGGAATATAGAACACTCTCACTTTCTCATCCATCCCATTTTATTTGTGCTCAATTATTTAGATGAGCAAGGACAAAATTGAAAAATGCCTGTAGTGCGGGGAAAATCCGCAGGATTGGACCGGGTTTGGAGAATTTTAATTTGACTGATCGAATTCTAATGATTGTGTTTTGGAGATTATAAACTTTGAGAATTAATAATGGGGAAACTGACAGCAAATCCCATGGCACTGACTCAGGACAATCAGATCTCAATGAAAACCCCTCTTCAGCAAACATACCTGATTTCCATCGCGGTAATTATGAAGAAGTCCCTATGATGGGAAGCATAAACCAGTGGTGGAAATCGGTTAACCTGAGTAAGGTGTCACTGTTTATTGCCAGCCTGTACCTATTCGTAATGGCGATTTCGTTGATGAAAGATGGTGCACGCGCTGTTGGTCCTCTGATTCAAGACCTTTTCTCAATTACCAATCCTGCTAACAGCCTGGGTTTTGGCTGGTTATCCGCGTATTTTATCATGAGTGGATCCCCGGTGGCAGCTGCTGCCCTGACTTTTTATAACACCGGTATCATGGATGAGCTGGGTGCCTTTGCCATGATCACAGGCAGCCGATTGGGGGCAAGTTTCATCGTTCTATTCATTGGTTTTATATATGTGCTGCGCGGACGCGATCGGGCAACAAGTCTGAGCATGGGACTGCTATCGCTCACCGTCACAATCACGACTTACTTGCCAAGTTTTTTACTTGGAGCTTTAATCTTAAGGTCAGGTATTTTCGATAAATGGCAAATACAGTCAGGAAAGCTGCTCCAGGCATTTTTTGATAGTGCGATATATCCCGTTTCCGGTTTGGTTACCGACAATTTCCCAGAATGGGTTGTCTTCTTGATTGGCTTAGGAATTATTATGATCAGCTTTAGCCTTTTTGATAAATGTTTACCTCAAATGGCTCTCAAGGATAGCCAGGTGGGGCAAATATCGCGCTTGGTCTACCATCCGTTGGTGATGTTTGCCCTCGGTGCGTCGATCACATTAATCTCAATGTCAGTTACCCTTTCGCTCAGTATTTTAGTGCCCTTGAGCAATCGTGGTTTTGTTCGCCGGGAGAATGTTATCCCTTACATTATGGGCGCAAACATCACTACCTTCATCGACACCCTGTTTGCTGCTGCGTTGTTGGATAATCCTTCTGCATTTACAATTGTTCTGGCAGGGATGATAAGCATTGCCATTTTCTCCGTCTTGATTCTATTGACAGTCTACCGCCCCTATCAGCGTATGTCTTTGGATTTCGTCGACTGGGCTACCTCCAGTAATAGGAATATGGTTCTGTTTATGATTACAATCTTTGTTATTCCTTTGTTGTTGATGGGCCTTGGTTAGGAAAGGATTTTTAATGAAAATATTAATCGTAACCGATAGCTCTTCTGAGGCAAGGAACGCCTTGGATTTTTCATCCCAGATAGTTCAAAGGGTTGCTGAATCGCCAACGATTCTTACTGTAATCGCTGATTCTGCAGATAATCTCCCCTCCCGGGCTAGTGATATCCTTGCATCTGCCCTTGAGTTGATTGGTATCCCAAATGTGCTGACCAAGGTTCGATTTGGGGAAGTATTAGAAAATATTCTTCACGAAGCTATAGAAGGAGATTTTGACCTTGTGATCTTGGGAGATAAACGCCCTCGAAATTTTATCACGCGCATACTTAGGGGTTCTTTAGCGATAAAGGTGGCAGAAAGTGCTCCTTGTTCTGTGATCATAGTGAGGGGGAAACCTTCCAGGATTCACCACATTTTGTTGTGTGATAGTGGAGCAGGTTTTTCATCTCTCCTGAGCAGGTTTGTTGTTCAAATATCTGATTTGCTTGATGGTGAAGAAGATGTTACTGTTCTGCATGTCATGTCACAGATGAGTGCTGGTCCGGGAATACTTGGTAGTCAATTGAGAGCAAACGCACAAGAATTAGTCGAGGAAAATTCACCCGAGGGAGAGATGCTTGAGCGAGATATTCAAATGCTGGAAAAGCCTGGGATCCACCCATCACCGACAGTTCGCCATGGTTTGGTAGTGGATGAAATTCTAGCCGAAGCGCGCAGTGGAGACTATGACCTCGTTGTAGTCGGCGCACATTCAAATGGTGACCCAAAGAGTTTCTTGCTGGATAATATTGCTCACCAGATCATGAAGCGAATTAACCGATCTATACTTATCGTAAGGGAGAAGGGGGTACCCGATCCGGTTCAGTGATATTCTCAGTGAGTGTTCCATCGATTATCGGACGCGGGAAGCCTGGAAATGTGTAAACTGCTGGGGATGCGAGTAATCGAATATTCGTTTGCGTCATTGGCCCCAAACCACCTATCCATCGGCTGAGGTTGGCAGGTTTTTCTCCAAATTCGAATACGATTTGCCGAAACCTTTTTTTTGTTGTGTTTCAATCTCCCGAATTGTAATATCTAACCAATCAGTAAACCCCCTTGGCAATTTCTCGGCAAAAAATTTTATTCACTGATGGTTGATATAATGGTTTTTTTCTCCCCTTGAGAACTTGAAATATACCATTCCACACAAGATGAAGAATGATTGCTTTTCCTAATCATAACCATTCTGGATGGGTTGGATTGGTCAATGAAAGGATGGAGTAGATTTATGTTTCTTTCGAAAGTGATATATTTCTCAACTTGTAAAATCTTTATCACCACTCAACCAGTTTCCAAATTTCCGGTTCCCAGTCTTCTACCCGCTGGCCAATTTCAGTGAAGATGGTGACAGCTTCTTTGAGCTGCGCCATCGCTGCTTCTTGATCTCCACAGGCTCTTAGCTGATCTGCTAGGTTATTTCTGAGGGCAGCCTCCAGGTGGCGATCTCCCAGAACTATACAATCATCGAGCGCTGCCCGAATGGTTTCAATAGCCCGGTCATGCTCGCCAAGGTCGGCTTGCGCAAGAGCTAGATTATTGAGCGCAGCGATCTGTGCGCTAGGGCTTTCGAACTTGCGAGCATAAGACAGGCTTTCTTCGAGGTGCTTCAAAGCCAGCTCGGGATGATGGTCAAAGCGGGCTAACACCCCCAGTAAATTGTGTACCTGTGCTAAGGCCAGCGCATCATCACTTGATTCCGCCAAAGATAAAGCTTCTTGAGCCAAGAATGTGGCTTTATCAGTGTTGCCGGCGCGATGACATGCCAGACTCCAATCGACGCGATTTATTGCTTCGAATGCTTTTCGCTGCTCAGGTGCTAAAACGTCGAGATCGAATAGGGCTGCTTCGAAATGGCAGGCAGCCTGCTCCCATTGGCCACGGCGAAGATAAACCTGGCCAATTTTTTGTTCGATGTTCGGCAGCTGTGCGGGATCACTAAACGCTGCCGCAGCCTCATATTGTTCGATGGCCTGGGGATAATCACCGTTGAGGGTATACAAATCGCCGAGTTCAACCAGGACAGCCGATTTATGAGCATAACCAAGAGCCAGTGCAGCCTCAAAATGGGCGATCGCGTCGGCATTAGCATGCAGAGAACGTGCCGACTGCCCGGCACGAAAATAGTAATCAGCAGCCAATTCCGGCAAACCCGCCTGCTGGTAGTGAAAAGCAAGCAGCCCGTCCTGGATGGAAGGGGCTGGAATCCGGGATGGTTCCAGTAACGCTTCTGCTGTGCGACGGTGCAGCAGTTGGCGACGAACCAGGCTGATCTCTTCGAGCACCAGAGCTTGTACCTGTTCGTGTTTGAACTCATAGCGGGCACCTGTAAGGTGGAGCGCGATCTGATCGGGCACCTCCCGGATCAGATGACGGGCCAGAAGTTCCTCGATGCTCTGCACGATCTCATCCTCGGTGCGCCCACTGGCTGTTTGAAGCAGATTGCTGTCGAATGTGCGTCCGATGATGGCAGCTGCTTGCAGGATTTGGGATGCTGTACTGGTTAAGCTAATTAAACGGGATTGGAGCATTCCACGCAAACCCGTTGGAACAAGCCAGTGATCACTGGCTTGTTCAATGTTGATCTCTCCATCTAGAATGGCCTGTAAGTACTCCACCAGGAAATATGGCAGACCATCCGATTCTTCAATCAGTCGATTAATAAATAATGGCGAGATTCGTTGATCGGTTTTCACAACGCGTTCGATCAGATCATGGGCTTGAGCTGGCAATAAAGCAGATAAATTTAGATGAATTCCATAACCTTGCTGCATACTATCGTTCAGTATCTGTTCCAGAATAGTCGTTGCTGGTGAGGATTCCGTCTCCCACGACACCAGCAATAAAAGAGGTCGTCCTTGCAATCGTCGCGCCAGATAGGCCAGTAAATCCAGGGTTGATTCATCTGCCCATTCCAGGTTATCTAAAAAGAGTACCCCCGGCGACGTTCCAGTGACTAGCGCTTCTAGGGTCTGGCAAATACCTTCGTAAAAGCGGCTTTGCGCTCCTGGTCCATCGATCGGCTGTGGCTTAGGCAAATCTTCGAGAATGTCAGATAACTCCGGTAGCAGGAGAGATACTTCGTTCAACCAGTGGGGTTGCAACCCCTTCCACCATTTTCGACCAGCAGCTTGGCTAATTCCTTGGCGAAGCAAATCGATCCAGGGTGCGTAAGACAAGTTGCTCTCCCCGATATAACAGCGGGTAGTGAGGATCAGAGTACCGCGGTTATGCAGGTGTGCGATAAATTCCTGGGCCAGGCGAGTCTTCCCAATGCCGGCTTCTCCTGTTAGAGTTGTAAAACCCCCATTTTGGTGGATACCCTGATACAAACTTATCAGCTGCTCCCATTCCTGAGTGCGGCCAATTAAGGGAGAGCGAACAAGACCTGGTGATTGGAGACCAGCGTTATGGGACAGGTTATTTGTTTCCGCTGGCTGTTGGCTGCTGAAGTCTGACAGGGTTTCAACGATGTTTAGTTTTTCAAGCCGATTTGCTTTGACATCTTCGTAGAGTTGGGTGGTCTCATCCAGCGGGTGCACACCCAATTCCTGATCAAGGATGCGGACGCACTCGCGATATTGGCGCAGGGCAGCATTGCGCTGGCCATTGAGAGCATAGAGACTGATTAGGGTGCGGTGGGCAGCTTCATTGAGCGAATCCAGGGACAACCAACGCCGGGCAAACTCAAGAGCGGTAGAAAAATCTCCTTGATCGCCATGGATGACCACGAGTCGTTCTAGCACGCTCGCCAATTCCCGGCGGAGTTGATCGGCTTGGAAAAATTGCCAATTATCAAACCCGGCGCTATCGCGTAGGCTGAAACCAGCTAGGAAATCACCCTTGTAAATTTCTGCAGCTTCTGTCAGAGGAGATAGACAGCGCGGGCATACCTGCCCATCATGGTGTCCATGACTTTTGCAATCCATAATGAGAGTCCGGAAAGCTGTTACGTCACACCAAAATTTTGGTCCTGGCAGCAGGCTGATAACCTCGCGACCGAAGTCGACTAAATCTTCACTCAATACGCGACGCAGGGTAGAAAGCGTACGGCGTAGAGCTGCGCGGGCTGAAGTTTGATCGGATTCAGGCCAGAGTAGAGCCGCTGCCGTATCACGGCTCTGGGGTTCCCCGCTGATAATCAGGAAAGCCAGCAAAGCCAGCGCCTTGCGGGTATCGATGGCGACCGGCTCCTGTTGAAATTCTATGCGCGGCGCACCAAATAGAAAAACCCGATATTCTGTCATCAAACCAATTTTACCGGAATTGTTACCAGATGGCTACCGGTAACGTTTACCGTAACGCTTTTGGGATGGAGGCGATGTATGATTTGAATACATTCCTAAGCGAAAGATATGATTTTACTTGGCGCACCACCTGGATGAGAAGCAACAATTTTCCTTAGGTTAGCGATTGAGAAAATCTTGATCCCACGAAAAACATAAGGTAGGTATAATTATGGATAATGCGGGTCAAATATCGGAGAAAAAAACCAGCCTCAGCAATCTTGCCGTAGATGGCTTAATATTTTGTCTGGTGAGCGGCGCCGCAATGTTGCTGTCCCTTGCAGCCTTCGCTTTGCTTTCGGATGAATCGCCTGGGGATCTCTTGGAACTTTTCAGTGTTGCTGGATTGGTCTCACCTGTGTTGGGGATGTTGAGCCACCTGGCCGTCTCAGCCATCTACGGTGTGCTGTTTGGTGTATTAATCTGGCCTGTGCTGAGGCGTTTTTCATCAAGAAAAATCATCGGCTGGCTGGGGGGGTAGCCTACAGCGCAGACCTATTAATCTTGGCCCAGACCGCGATTTTACCGGGCACGAATTCACCATTAGGCCAGATTCCTAACTGGCAATGGGCGTTGGGACATGGAATCTATGGCTTGGTATTGGGTGGTTTATTTAGCAGAAGAGCGGGGTAAATAATAGAAACTAATGATCATCCTCGAAACTGAACGGCTTTTTCTCAGGCATTTTGAACTGAGTGATATCGAAGGTTTGTACCTGCTTTATAGCGATCCGGAAATCCGCCGATACTTTCCTGAAGGAACCTTGACCTACGATGAAACCAAAGCTGAATTGGAATGGTTTCTGCATGGGCACCCAGATCTTCCCGAACTGGGCTTGTGGGCGACCATTCACAAGGAGACGGGGCAATTTATTGGACGCTGTGGTTTACTGCCATGGACGATCGACGGGCAAGAAGAAGTCGAAGTTGCTTATATGATCGATAAATCATTTTGGGGACAGGGTTTAGGGACGGAGGCCGCACAAGACATTCGCGATTACGGCTTCGAGAACCTCGGATTGTCTCGTCTGATCTGCATGATCGATAAATACAACCAGGCTTCAATCCGGGTAGCAGAAAAAATCGGCATGTCCTTCGAAAAAGAAGGGCGAGATGAATTAGGGCTCTACAATTTGTATGCGATTAATCGAAAAAAGAGATGATGAAAGAAAAAAACTACGCAATTTTCGCCTGGATATTTTTTTTGTTGATCACCGCATCCGTGATCGCGGGGATGATTTACTATAATTCAGTGCTGCCTCCCGGAGAGAAACCAACCCTCTTCGAATTTGTGTTTCCTCTGGTTCCTGTTGTCTTCGCTTTTGTCGGCGCGCTGATCATTTCACGTCAGCCCCGTAACGTGATCGGCTTGTTGATGCTGCTTCCCGGAATTTCGCTTACGTTTCTGAGCGATGCCTACCTGCAGCCGTTCATCAACGGGCAATTGCCACCGCCGGAATCCGCGAGCCCACTTTTCCTCCTGATTTTGTGGTACAGCAACTGGAATTGGCTGATACTGGTCTTTCCGGTCATGTTCATTATGGTGCTGTTTCCCACAGGCAAACCGCTCAGTCGGCGTTGGAACTGGCTAATTTATTTCGGTTTAAGTGTGGTGGTGATTTTTGTTCTGCTGATTACTTTCTCCCAATCGCTCGCACCGGGATCGGGTGGCGTGGATTGGGTAGTTCAAAACCCAATTGGTTTCCTGAAAACAGAATGGATTGATGTTGTCGTAGCTCCGATCCTGATCATCTTCCCGATCTGGATCATCCTGTGTGCGGTCTCCTTGTTTGTGCGATTCCGACGGGCGCTGGCGGTCGAACGGGAGCAGATTAAATGGCTGTTCTATGCGGGGGCGGTGTTTGTCGTCTTCTACGCGCCGTCCTTTATCGGCAACACCTATAGCGAAGTGGAAAACATCTGGAATTTGCTGCTCCCCATCGGCATGCTGACCATCCCCATTGCCATCGCGATTGCCATCCTGAGCTACCGCCTTTACGATATCGACATCATCATCCGGCGGACACTGCAATACATATTACTGACTGGCTTGCTCGTAATGGTTTATTTTGGCAGCGTGGTGCTGCTGCAAAGCCTGGTTGAAAACATCACCGGGGGGCAATCGCCTATCGTGATTGTGATTTCCACCCTGGCGATCGCTGCTCTCTTCAATCCCCTGCGCATCCGTGTCCAGGACTTCATCGACCGCCGCTTCTTCCGCAAAAAGTACGATGCCGAACAGACCCTGGCCCGATTTGCTGAGGTAGCCCGCGATGAAGTGGATATGGATAAACTCACCAGCGCCCTGCTCGATGTGGTAGAGGAGACCATGCAGCCGGAGAAGATTGAGTTATGTTTAAAACAATGAGATTAACCAAAAATTCGCGCCGGCTGGTAATTGTTGGCTGGTCCCTGGTTGCGGTGGTCTTTCTAGCGTACTTTTTGACTGTTCTGCGGTTGGATTTCGCCCAAATGCTGGTTCCCTGCCAGGGGGCCAATTGTAATTTTCTTGCATTATCAAACATCGAAATAAAGGTACTCACAAGCTGGGGGACC
>DATKXE010000415.1:0-6290 GCA_035529195.1 Anaerolineales bacterium | reverse complement strand
TCTGTCTTGATGGTGTGGAAGTCAACGTTTTGTAAACCGATACCATGGTATTGAAGCTGTTGCGAGATGTGTTTCTGCTGCCGCTCATCGGCAACGACCAGATGCACGCTTTCGTGATCGTTCAAGGCATCAACCATGTTCAACCAGATACCTTCCAGCTTCAATTCATAACGGGAATAGATTTTATTCTGCGGCCACTGCAGCCAGGTACCTTCGTGGGGTTCCCATTCGGCAGGCATAAAATAGCCTTCTTCCCGCGGTGTCTTTGCTTCCATTTTTTCAACCAATTTTTTCTGCTTCTCGATCTGCTGCTTCAAGGATGCGGTCTAATTCAAGCAGCTTTTCCTGCGGTAGAGGTTCGGGATGGTGAGTTTCATCTATGCGCTTGAATTCCGCTAAGGCTGCTTCTTGCGGGTCTAATTTGTGTCCATCAGAATCATTGCTGTGCAATACAGGAGATAGGTGAAAATCGCGGATGTGCTTCCGGGTGTGTTTCTGCAGCAGAAAATGGGAACCGGGTCCGACATTTTCAATCACATCTAGAGCTAAATCCGAAATATCAAACTCATATTCCCGAAAATAATCATATGCTTCCCGGCAGATTTCATGGTCGAGGATCACCTGTTCCGGGTAAAGGAGCATTGAACCATCTAACATCCCCAGGTACCCGCAGATTTCGCCTCCTGCTAAGGGAATGATGACGGATCCCAAGCCACTTTTACTTCCTGATTGCCAGCCGATATGCTTGCCATCGCTGCTGACGCTGCCACCTCCCAAAGTGGGTACGTTCCAAGCATGAGCCATCTGCGTGGCCATAATTACGAGAGGAATTGAGGTATCGCTGATGTATCCTCCCGTGCGCGGGTCCATAAGAGAAATTAAATTTGAGTGAAAAACAGGAGCTCCTGGATAAGCAAGCTGTATCAAAACCATCGCGCTGACGACTTCCGCATCCCCGATAACCAGCGCGCCCATTGGGGTCGCAGGTGCCGTCGAGCCCATGGTAGGCATGGCCATAAAACTCGTTGGAATCCCCGCTTCGGCATAAGCTAATGCGGATGCGATGCCATCATCATCTTGTGCTAGCGGAGCTACGGTACAGATGTTTGCACACACCGGAGGGCGCCTACGTCGTTCACCCTCGCTGCCAGCGACGACGGTCGCCATTTCTACAATGTATTGGGCCAGTTGGGGGAAAACAGTTGTCCCACCGCGCACATGTTTAAGCGTGTTGGTTAATCCTGCGTGGCACTCGTGCAGTGGAGCAGTTAACCCGTGATCTTGTGCGCTGACCAGAGGCCAGAAGAAGCTGATTAATGGCAGTGCATCACAAACTCTTGCCATCTGGGCGACGTCTTCTTTGCGTGAAGGTCGTTCGGTTCGGGTTTCCAAGTCCATCACCCGTACTCCGCAACCATCTGTGGCCAGATAGGAGCAGCTCCCGTCCAGGGTCAAATCAAAACGTTCTTCCCGGCCTCCTAAAACAAACGATCGCGGTGCGCTGGACATCGCTCTATCAACCAGGTCTGGTGGAATGCGTACAATTTTGTTCTCCCAATCTACTTTTGCGCCATGGTCAGCAAAGATCTGCAGCGCGACCTTGGATGGGAACCGAATCCCAACTTCATTTAACAGGTGCAATGTACCCTGCTTAAGGGTTCCTAATTGCTCAGCGGTTAGAACTTCGTGCTTTACCGGAGAAGTGAAAGGTATGATATCGGGAGTTTCTGAATGCATACAGCTATCCTTTTTTAATGAATGCTATATCTGCTTCTTTGACGATGTCCTCAATTTTCTCTTGTGCTCCACTTGGCAATTGTGGAGGCTGATGATGATGATATATTTCGAGCGCTTCATTATGAGCCATTTCGATGATTGTTTTACCAGCAGGTGGCCACATGGGGACATATTCCCTGCGAGTAAAATCGCGGGTTTCCTTTTGTGTCAGGAAATGACCGCCGATGCCGACCTGTTCGATCAAATCTGCCTGCAGGTGGGCATCATCGATTTGGATCGGTTTAACTATCGACTCCAGATGGTGGGCAAAAGCATTATCTGCTGCCAATTTATCATAGGAAAGAATCTGGGCATCACCCAGCAATCCCATGCTGTAGATTTCATCCGCTCCAGCCAGATAAGCCAGCAAACCCGCGGTTGTTGCTTCGCTACCATATTGAGCGTCCATACAGGTGGAACGGGTTGCTAATCCGCCTAAATTGAAGGGCAGGTTATAGAAACGAGCCATCTCAGCAATCCCCAAACGCAGCATATGACCATCCGCGCTGCCCCCATAGCGACCGGTGTTCATGTCCAACTGGGAGGCACCGGTTCCGTAGATGATCGGTGTTCCCGGGTTTACCAGCTGGAACAACACCAGCCCACTGAGGAACTCAATATTGTGCAGCAAGATTGTTCCGCTGGCAGTCACCGGGGATGTGCCCCCAGCCAGCGGCATGGGATAAACCATGATCGGCACATCCAGCTTGGCTAATTCGATACAGGCCTCGGTCATGGGTCCATCATGCATCAGTGGAGAGATAGTACAGTCAACCGCAGAGAAGATGGGAGTGAAGTAATCCTGCCCTGTGACCGCTTTCACCAACTCAATCAGGAAAGGAACTTCACCTGCATGATGGACACCGCTGCGAACATGCTTACTGGTCTGGCTGAAAGCCAGGGCGTAATGACGCAGGTTGCGCACATGCGCGGGGACATCGCTGGCTGAGATCATCACGTTGACGATTTCGATCATGTCCAAAGCATCTGCAAATAGAAACCCCATTTCCAGGTCTTTGGCCGTGGAGTCATGGAGTTCCCCGGATTCCAGATCGAAGACCTGCGTCCCCTGGCTGTCGGTGGTGTGGTGTGGGCGACGACCATCAAGCGCAATATTGCGGTCAGGGTCCCGGGCAGCTAGTTTGACCACGCGCGGTGCTTGCTGGAGAGCCCATTCGACTACCTCCCGGGGCAGACTGGCCCAAGTACGTTCATAGTCAACAGGACAGCCGAATTTCTCTAAAACTTGCAGAGCCTGGGGAGTTTTATAGTCGATGCCAACCCTTTCCAACAAATCCAGACTGTGCTCGTGAATGCGATCGATTTCCAGCCTTGTGAGAACTGGATTGATGGATAATCCCATGAGGCCCTCCGCTTGATAACGAATCATTCAAGTTCGCGTTCAGCGTGACTGAGGATGCGGGTCAGCTCACTTTGGACCGCCTCATCCAATGGCTGAGGGTGGTGATTTTCATAAATCCAGGTGAATTTCTCTCGGGCTGCGTCGATAGCCGGGCGGTAATTTCCCTCCTGGTCAAGCTGCTGTGTAATCGAACGCTTCATCTCATGGCGCATATGCTTGCGGGTGTGTTTTTGAGCCAGGAAATGCCCACCAGGACCCACGTTACCGATCACATCAATTGCCAGGGATTCGGGATTTACATCTAATTCCATCAAGGCATAGCGCGCCCGGTGATAGATATCATCATCGAGCATAATCGCTTCTGGGTACAGTAAGGTATAGGTTTCTCTCAAACCCAGTCCGGTGACGATCTCGCAGCCAGCTAAGCCAATCATGAAGGGATCTAGAACGACTTCTGTGGCGGACTGCCAGCTATCTACCTGGGAGCTGTCGGTTCCAAAGGCACCCCCGAAGGCGGGCATTCCCCAATGGTGGGCGATCTCAACCGGTGTATAACGACCACGGGTATCCAGGGGATAACCGACATAAGCTGCATTCCGTGGATCAGCCCAGGCCTGCATGATGGAATGGAAAACTGGTGCCCCAGGGAAAGCCAGCTGCATCAGCACTGTAGCACTGATCACCTCAGCGTCTCCCACCACCATCGCCCCAGGGAAGGTTGCGGGGGCAGTAGTGCCCAGAGTAGGCATGGCTAGAAAACCAACCGGGATGCCGGCCTCGGCGAGCACCAAGGCGCCTTCGATGCCTTCTTTATCCTGCATGAGCGGCGATATCGTACAAACGAGTACGGAGAAGGGTGGTCGACGGCGTACCTCTTCCCGGCTGCCTCGTAAAACAGTCGCCATTTCAACGGCAAATTCAGCGGGCTTGGCACCCATCAAGGTTTCACTCTGGATATGCTTGATACTGTTGTTCCAGGTGGCATCAAGTTCGTGCAGTGGGGCCGCGACGCCGAAATCCTGGGCGCTGACCATCGGCCAATAGAAAGCGATGGAAGATAGGTAATCGGTGATGCGCGCCATCATGCCCACATCTGCCTTGGTAGAGGCTCGTCTTTCACCGGTATTAATATCCATAGTTTCATATCCACAGCCATCAGTCGTGAAGTAAGAGACCCCTTCCTGGAGATTGAGGTCGAAGGCCGGGTCTCTGGCTCCCATGACGAAGGTACGCGAAACATTTGAGATTGCCTCTCGCACCATTTGGCGAGGAATTTTTACCACCTGGGTATCCGGGTCAACATGGGCACCATGATCGTTAAATAAATCTAGTGCTATTTGTGTTGGGAACTGCACGCCAATATCTTCAAGTACTTGCAGAGTGGCTTCCTGGAAATCATCCAGCTGCTGGTCAGACAGGAAATTCATGTGATAATTCGATCGGATCGGTTCTAGAGCGGGTGTTTCGGAGGGCATTTGGTTAATTCTCCTCTTGACATTTTCTTTATGATATTCATTCACCTATACTAGATAGCACCTTGTACGGATCCAGTGCATCCCGTAATCCATCGCCGATGTAGTTGATCGATATGATCGTAAAGAAGATCATCAGGCCAGGAAAGATGGCTAACCAGGGGTGTTTGGTGAGATGCAGCTGGGCGTCACTCAGCAAGCTGCCCCAGCTGGCCGTCGGCGGCATCACGCCGAATCCCAGGAACGAAAGACCGGATTCCTCCATGATGGCATAGCCGATTTCCAGTGTCGCATCGACGATAATCGGTCCGAAGCCATTGGGCAGGATCTCGCTGAGCATGATCAACGCGCTGCCGGCTCCAAGAGCTCGAGCCGCGTTCACGTAATCCATTTCCCGACCGCTGAGGAACACAGCCCGCACCAGGCGGGCGATCGTCGTCCAGGAAAGAATGCCGATCACCAGTGCGATAGTCATCACGCTGTTGGCTTTTAGCAACGGAAAATCTACCTCGCGCAGGATGGCACTTAACAGAATTAACACCAGCAGCGAGGGCAGGGATAAGAATGCATCGATGATGCGCATCAGGATGTCGTCCACCCAACCGCCAAAATATCCGGCGATCATGCCGATCGGGATGCCGATCACCAGCGTGATCACCATCACCATGAACCCGACAAATAACGATATGCGGCCGCCGTACAGGCAGCGCGTGAGCAGGTCTCGGCCTAAGGCATCTGTGCCGAATGGGTGCTGCAGAGAAGGGGGCTCCAGCCTGCTCAGGATGTCCGATGTGTTTGGATCATAAGGGGAGACAAAAGCGAATACGGAGGCAAGGATGATCACCGTCAGCACGACTGCCCCTACGATGGCCCCAGGATGGCGCCGGAATCGTCGCCACACGAGCCGCATCATGCTCTCATGCTCCCGTACGGCCAGTCCTTCAACTAAGGTATGATCAATTGCACTACCACCGGTATCTATTGTTTGCATAGTTTTCTTAATCGTAGCGTACGCGTGGGTCCAGATATGCGTAAGCGATATCTGCCATGAGGTTTGCGAAGATGATGATTCCAGCACCGATAATCAAAACAGCCATTAGTACCGGGTAATCGCGTGCAGTTGCCGCGTCGTAATAAAGCCGGCCCATCCCAGGCCAAGAAAACAATAATTCCACATATAGGGAACCGGCGAAGATGTATGGAAAATCAAGCGCAAACATAGTCACCAACGGGATCAGTGCGTTCTTCAATGCATGCCGCATGTAGATGATGCGTTCCTGCTGGCCTTTTGCCCGCGCGGTGCGGATGTATTCCTGGTTCTTGACCTCCAGCATGCTGGAACGCAGGAAACGTGAATACCAGGCCACCCAGCCCACCATGCCCATCGTGACCGGCAGAATCAGATGCTTGATGCGATCCAATATGGAGAAGCCTTCCCCCAGGGTCGACATACCGCCTGCAGGCAGAAGGGGTTCCCCGGTAAAGGGATTTTCCAACCAGGAATAGAAGATAAGAATTAATATAAGTCCCAACCAGAATTCTGGGATGGCTTGCCCCATAAAGGACAGCGTTGTGGCTGAGATATCGAATGTAGAGTACTGCTTGATGGCGGACAAGATACCGATCGGAATCGCCACGATAGCTACCACTATCAGGGTGATGGTCATCAAATACATCGT
>DATKXE010000414.1:0-4222 GCA_035529195.1 Anaerolineales bacterium | reverse complement strand
TACCTCTCGCTGATCGGGGTTGCCGGCGAGCTGGATGCCCTTGACCACCTGGTCGCGGAGCAAGGAATGCGAGTATGCGCTCTTGAGATGTCGCGCGCCAAAGCGATCAGGGAAGCGGAAAAACGGCTGAAAGGGGATTTGCTGATAGTCTTGCTCCAGGAGGATCTTTCACCTCGGGATTCGCAGGTGTGGGCTCAAGCTGTGGGTCTGGATTTAACCCAGGAGCATGTCGGATTACGTTTTACCTGGGATGCACCCACACCCCCATCCCGCAGACGGCTGGAAACCATCGTGAATGGAGAGATCAGCCGCCTGGGGCTGAAAGCCATTATCAGTCCAATGGGTCTGGAGATCGTGTGCTTCTGCGAATTAGATCCCGGATCAACAAGACCAGAATTGGCATTGGAGTTCGGACAGGCCGTCGTGGACCAGGGGTACCAGGAGTATCCAGATGCACCGGTCCGCTGCGGCGTGGGTTCCTCTGCCCGTGAATTATCGTCCTGGCGGGAATCATTCAGCCAGGCTGGTCAAGCTCTTGAAATGGCTCGTCGCTTTCAAGAAGCCAAAATACTCTATTTTCCAGATTTATCGGTCTACCGATTGCTGTTCCAATTTGAACACAATCCTGCACTGATCGGCTTTCAAGAGGAAATCCTGGGTCCCCTGCTGGCGCATGATGGTGGTCAAGAACTTCTGCAGACCCTGGAGGTATATTTCAAGCATAACGGCAGCCTGACCCAGGCCTCCGAAGCGCTTTACATCCACCGCAACACACTCATCTACCGCCTGGAGCGGCTCAGCGATATTACTGGATTGGATTTGGAGAAGCCGGAGACCCGGCTGGCAGTGGAACTGGCACTCCATATTTACCGCATGCTGGGCGGTACTCGCAGAAGTAGTTAATTTCTACCTTTCAGAATTAAATTCCATTTATTCTTTTTCTCAATGGGGAATAAATAATAACGCGTATCTGTTAATCAATATCCAGGCAGTACGAGATTATATTCCTATCGTAATTGATCCATCAACGAAAAAACTGTTCGTCATTTCTTACAAAAAAGGCGGGCTATTTTTGTTAAGTCTTCCAATAGACAGGAATAAAAATAATGTGTAAACTACGCTGAATTAGCAAGGAAAATTATTAATTATGAATTTTGACGTGCTCTCTCTTATTCTGGTTGCCATTATTTTGGTTCTCATTCTGGGAATTGAGAACCCACTCCCCCTTTGGGCAGCCAGAGCCACCTGCAGAGTGTAGGCTCAGCGCAAAAGTTACCCCCTTGAGAAATCCGGGACTGCCCAATACAGGCAGTCCTTTTTTATTCGGTGAAAAATATGCGATCAGACCAGATTAAGAAAGGTTATGAGCGAGCCCCACACCGGGCACTCTTAAAAGCGACCGGCTTAAAGGATGAGGATTTCTCGAAACCTTTCATCGCCATCGTCAATTCGTATGTCGATATCGTGCCTGGGCATATTCACCTGCAGTCGTTCGGGAAGCGAATCAAAGAAGCCGTACGTGAAGCAGGCGGGGTGCCCTTCGAATTCAACACGATCGGTGTGGATGATGGCATCGCCATGGGGCACGAGGGGATGAAGTTCAGCCTGCCTTCCAGGGAATTAATTGCCGACAGCGTGGAGACCATGATCCAGGCCCACCAGTTCGACGGGATGGTATGCATCCCCAACTGCGACAAAATCGTTCCAGGTATGATCATGGCTGCGCTGCGGGTGGATATCCCCGCAATTTTCGTCTCTGGTGGTCCGATGGCAGCCGGAAAAACTCCCCAGGGTGAGGTAGTTGATCTGATTTCTGTGTTCGAGGGAGTCGGTGCGTATAAAGCCGGCAAGATCGATGAACAGCGCTTGAAGGTCCTGGAGGATTTCGCCTGTCCATCCTGCGGTTCCTGTTCCGGTCTCTTCACCGCTAACTCAATGAACTGCCTGCTGGAAGTGCTGGGGCTGGCATTGCCCTATAACGGTTCAGCGCTGGCTTTGAGCAAGGAGCGGGATTCACTGGCGGACCAGGCTGCGCTGCAGATATTAACCCTGGTTGAAAAAGACCTGACCCCGCGCAAGATTGTCACCCCTGAGGCGATCGATGACGCCTTCGCACTGGACATGGCTATGGGAGGCAGCACAAACACGGTGCTGCACACCCTGGCTCTGGCCCATGAAGCTGGGGTGGACTATCCCCTGGAAAGAATCAACCTGGTTGCTGACCAGGTACCGTACCTGTGCAAGGTCAGCCCATCAGGTCCCTGGCACATGGAAGATGTGCACCGGGCGGGTGGCATCCCAGCATTATTGAACGAGATCGCCCGCTCTGGAAACACGCTGCACCTGGATCGGCCCACGGTATCTGGAGTAAACCTCGGCCAGTCGATCGCCGGAATGACCATAACCGACCAGGAAGTCATCCGCCCATTAGAGAATCCGCACCAACGGGTGGGAGGTCTGGCAATATTATTTGGAAATCTGGCTCCACAAGGGGCGGTGATCAAAATTGGGGGTGTTGTCGACCATATCCGCCAGCACTCTGGACCAGCACGGATTTATGAGAGTCAGGAAGAAGCCATGCACGGCATACTCAACAGTCAGGTTCAACCCGGAGACGTGGTGGTCATCCGCTACGAAGGACCTCAAGGCGGTCCCGGTATGCAGGAAATGCTCTCCCCCACCTCTGCCATTATGGGTATGGGATTGGGAGAAAAAGTTGCCCTGATCACCGATGGACGCTTTTCTGGTGGCACGCGCGGTGTCTGCATCGGGCATGTTAGCCCAGAAGCAGCCGCCAGAGGACCGATCGCAGCCCTGCAAAACGGCGATCAAATCGAGATCGACCTGGATGCACGCAGTCTGAACGTTGCACTCGGCGAGGAAACCATCCAGGCCCGCCTGGCCGCGCTGCCGCCATTCGAAGTTCAGACCAACAGCTCCTGGCTGCGCCGCTATTCCCGCATGGTGACCAGCGCGAGCAGCGGAGCAGTATTAGTGTAGATCACCCTCGACGACTGCTGGCCTGGCAGCTGGTTTGGAATTGAAACTCCGACCACACCCATGAATGGGAATCAACAACCAGGAGAATGAGAGGCAAATATGGCAAAGAAAACTGGTGCAGAAATTTTATGGGAATGTCTGGTACGTGAGGGTGTGGAGGTTGTCTTTGGATTCCCCGGGGGCTCCATCATGCCAGTATACGACGCTATGCTCTACTACCCGGTGCACCATGTTCTGGTACGCCATGAACAAGGCGCTGCTCACATGGCTGACGGTTATGCACGCGCTTCGGGAAAGGTTGGGGTGGCTTTGGCGACTTCAGGTCCGGGAGCAACCAACCTGGTAACGGGTATTGCGACGGCGATGATGGACTCTTCACCGATCGTTTGCATTACTGGTCAGGTACCTGCTCACCTGATTGGAGGCGACGCCTTCCAGGAGACAGATGTGACCGGCATCACGCTACCGGTAACCAAACATAATTACTTGGTAACCAGTGCTGATGAAGTAGCTGATGTTGTACGCGAAGCTTTCTACATTGCACGCAGTGGTCGCCCAGGTCCTGTACTGATCGATATCTGTAAAAATGCGCAGGTTGAAGAGGCTGAATTTTCCTATCCTGAAGAGATTTCTCTTCCCGGATACCACCCTCCCAGCCGGGCTCCGAAGGAAGATCTGGACAAAGCTGTAGAGTTGATCGAAGGGGCGGAGCGACCGGTTATCCTGGCAGGACACGGTGTGATGATGTCCAATGCGATGGACACGCTGCGCAATTTCGCCACCAAAACCCAGACGCCGGTAGCGATGACCTTACTGGGATTGGGTGCATTTCCCGCCTCAGACCCGCTCAGCCTGGGCATGATGGGCATGCACGGTGAAGCCTACTGCAATCTCGCAATTCAAAACTCGGACCTGCTGCTGGCGTTCGGCATGCGCTTCGACGACCGGGTAACAGCCAACCTGCGCACTTACGCCCCACGGGCACGCAAGATCCATATCGAGATTGACCCCTCAGAGGTCCACAAGAACGTCAAAGTAGATGTGCCTCTGGTTGGTGACCTGAATACTATCCTGGGCGATTTGTTACCCCTGGTAGACGAACACGATCACGAAGAGTGGCGATCTGAGATCGCAGAGTGGCGCAGCGAAAGCAATGCCCGGGATATCTTGACCTGGTCTGATGATGGCAAGTTATATACAGCCCACGTGATCCGCAGTATTT
>DATKXE010000413.1:0-8512 GCA_035529195.1 Anaerolineales bacterium | reverse complement strand
ATGATAAACAAGCGCTGCTTGACCTGGCTAAAAATGATGGGGCAGACCAGCAGATTAATGTGCTGCCCAATGGTGTTGACCTGGAATATTTCACCCCTGATGCTGCGGGTGAAAGGCAAGATCAGATGGTTGTTCTGAGTGGCAAGATGAGCTACCATGCCAATGTCAGCATGGTGGTTGATTTTATAGAAAGCATCATGCCCCACGTATGGGAGCAGCAGCCGCAGGTGAAAGTCTGGGTTGTGGGTAAGGATCCACCGCCAAAGTTGAAGGCCTACACTGAGAATGAGAACATCTATGTTACCGGCACTGTGGATGACATCCGTCCTTACCTGAGAAAAGCAACCCTATCTGCCTCACCGATTCCATACGGCGCAGGCATCCAGAATAAAGTCTTAGAAGCCATGGCCTGCGCGACTCCGGTAGTTGCTACCCAACAGGCAGTTTCAGCGCTGGATGTCCAGGTAGATAAGGAAATCATGGTGGCTGGAAATCCAGTCGAATTTGCCGATAAGATGATTGCCCTCCTGGAATCACCAGAACTCAGGGTTGAGATTGGTAATGCTGGACGCAAATATGTCGAACGCAACCATGACTGGGCTGTGCTCGCGGCTAAGCTCGCAGAAGTTTATTCGCAAACCCTCGCTCGAGCGTGAGGTGAGATCATCATTGATGGTATATTAGAAAGAGTTTGGAAGGAATAACTATTTATGGAATTAAAACAATATATCCTACCTCTGCGCCGCTGGTGGTGGCTGCTGATCGCAGCAACCCTAATCGCGGCTGCATCAAGCTATCTGGCTACCTTGAGACAACCACCCATTTACCAAACCTTGAGCACCTTGATGATTGGCCAGGTGATCACAGATCCAAATCCCACGGGTGCTGAATTCACACTCAGCCGGCAGTTGGCTGAAAATTATGCTGAAATCGCCAACCGCGAACCGGTGAAAATTGCAACCATGGAAGCCTTGGGTCTTTCCTGGCTGCCAGATTACAGGGCGACGGCGCTTCCGAATGGTCAATTCATTGAGGTAGTGGTCACGGATACACTGCCTGAAAGAGCTCAAGCGGTGGCGAATGAAATCGCCCGGCAGCTGATTTTGCGCAGTCCAACCGGCAGCCAATCCGATGAGCAGGACCGGCAGGCGTTTGTCCAAACCCAGTTGGATAATTTACAGCTGCAGATAACCGAAACCGAGAATGAAATTCAGATCTTGCGTGAAGCCCTCGGAGGGATGGATTCTGCCCGTCAGATTGCGGATACACAGGCGCAAATCACCGCCCTGGAGGCGAAATTGGCAGATTTACAGGGAATTTATTCCGGTCTGCTGGCAAACACCCAGAGCGGGGCAATCAACTCCATCAGCGTGATCGAAGAAGCTTATAAACCGGTTGTACCCATTGGTCCGAACAAAATGCTCATCATCTTGCTGTCCGCAACCGTTGGCTTATCGCTGGCTGTGGTGGCAGCTTTCGTGCTTGAGTATATCGATGACACGGTAAAGAGTCCCGAGGAGGTAGAGAAATTAACCCTAGCACCCGTGATTGGTTATTTGTCTGAGCTGGATATCACAGATGTAGGAGCACTTTATGCTGCGGATAATCCACGACATCCCAGTGTTGAAGAAATGCGGACTTTGAGGACCAATCTGGAATTCGCAGGAGTTGACCAACCGTTGAAGACAATATTGGTCACCAGCACCGAAATGGAAGTCGGAAAGACCTCTGTGGCTGCAAACCTGGCGATCGTTATGTCTCAGGCTGAGAAGAGTGTGATCTTGGTGGATGCAGATTTGCGCAGACCGAACGTGTACAATTTTTACGGTTTCCAAAACAAGATCGGTCTGACTGATGTCTTTCGCGGCGAAACTGCACTTGAAGATGTTACCAAGAAATGGTCCGGTGGGGAGGTCTCGGTTATAACGGCTGGAGATTTGCCGCCGAATCCTTCTGAGCTGCTTGGGTCGAAAAAAATGAGTGAAATAATGGCAACATTGGGATCCACAGCAGATATTGTGATCATCGACGGACCACCCTTTGTCGTCGCGGATGCCCCCGTGCTGGCTTCTAAAGTAGATGGGGTCCTATTGATCATTCGATTGAGTCATACGCGGAAACCAGCCATAAGCGCCATGATGGAGCAGATCAGTCGTTCCGGTGCTAAAGTAATTGGTGTTGCCTTAAATCGCATTCCAGCCAGGAGTATAGGATACTATACTGGAAATCCTTATTACTCCGCATATTACACGAATGAAGAAGTTGAATGGAATGGCAAAAGCCAAAAAACTGGCTGGCGAACAAAATTGAATTTTTGGCCCTTCAATTCACGATCCAATTCGAAATCGGGAGCCAATAATAAAAGGGTTTTTGACGAGGTCGATATTGTTGAAAGTGATGGTGATGCGTATGGATGGCGCGATTAGCCTGAAATCCAAAGTGCTGGAGATTAATTTTTTACCTTGTCGGGATGGATGATCCGGGTTTCGACCAAAAAATTGTGTCAGGTTAGGACTTGATCAACTAATAAGTCGAAATTTTGAGCAAAAAAGGGACTGTCTGAGCCTCAGACAGTCCCTTTTTTGCTATTATTCTGCGGCATCCTTCTATCAGGATGCAGTTTTCACTTTATGTTCTAATGTGCGAGCAAGAATTTGATCGAGTTCAGGATCGGAGGTAACTGCTTTGGTCTTGGATTCTCTTTTTTCTTCTGAAGCATCAGGAGTCGATTTTTCCATTGCTTCCCTGAGAGCCATTTCCATTGCTGTGGGAATGGCTTCTTCTATTTCTTCAGGCTCAGCAGCTTGAGATGGTTTTACCTTATTCTTGGAAACCGGTTTTTTTTCATAGACTGGTTTTTCCTCAAGCGCTTTCATACTTAATTTTATCTGCTTCTTGCGGCGATTTACTTCCAACACTTTTACTTCAACTTCATCACCCACCTTCACTTCTTGTTGTGGATCTTTGATATATTCGTGGGTGATCTCGCTGATGTGTACCAAACCGGGTCGCTCGGCACCGACTTCTACAAAGACACCGAATTTTTCGATGCGGCTTATCTTGCCTTTTAAAACCATATCTTTTTCAATTTCGCGCCACTCCAGGGGCAGCGGTTCGATCATGGTTAATTCAAGGCGCTCCCTTCTGGGTTCAACTCGCCTAACCCATACGTCCACAGATTGACCAACCTGGACGACATCCTCTACCCGGTTTACCGGTTCTTTTTGCAGCTGAGAAATGTGGACCACGCCGGGGATCTCGACTCCGATATCCACTACTGCACCAGCAAGTGCGGCTTTTATGACAGTGCCTGTGAACTGCATTTTGCGTTTCACATTCGCAAGCTCAGTAATCTCCGCGTTTTCAGGGGTCGCTACAACATTCTCTTCCATAGCGCACGCTCCAATAATAAATTTTCTAACACACTCGCCGACCTGGTGGCGAAATAATCGCTAGAATGGAATTTGGGGATGCTGTGGGGTGCAGCATCCGCGGCTTGTTATTATACTTGGCGATGGACTAAAAGTCAAAACAAAGTTGATCAAAGTTAATTAGAATTCACTTAAATTAGATGATTCAACAACTTTACCTTGAAGTAAATCTTGGAAAACTTCTAGTAATTCCTCTGACCATTTTGGAATTGATTTATACGCAATCCAGAGGGAGGTTTTGCCGATTCTAACACCGGGTTTAAGAGCAGGCAAATCTGTTGGCAACGCATCGCCTCGAAAACGTAAAACGATCTGGTTGTTTTCGACACTAACGCTTGAAATATCTGTCAGCTCGGCTAATATTTTTATTTTCAATTGGAACAGCAAATTTCGAACCGCTTTCGGAGGAATACCAAAGCGATCAGTGAATTCTTCGAAGATGGCATCGATCTCAGCGAGAGATCTGAGATCAGCAATTCTACGATATAGACGAAGGCGCATATTCTTATCGGGGACGTAATCTGAAGGGATGTGGACATTAATCGGAAGATCGACACTGACCAAGGGTCGTAGAGAATCCAGTGATGCAATGGTTGGATCTGGTGGAAGTCCCTGTTCTTTTCGTAAACGGGATACTGATTCCGTCAGCAAACGGGTATAAAGGTGGAATCCAACCGCAGCGATGTGTCCATGCTGGCGAGTACCCAAGAAATCTCCAGCCCCGCGGATTTCTAAATCGCGCATAGCAATTGAGAAACCAGCGCCAAGCTGGATATTTTCGGCAATGGTCTCCAAGCGCTGGCGACCTTCCTGGGATGGTTTTTTGCGGCGATGTTTAAAGAAATATGCGTAGGCGCGTTGGGCTCCCCGTCCGACCCGTCCCCTGAGCTGGTAGAGTTGAGAAAGTCCGAAGGTGTCGGCGCGATCGACGATTAAAGTATTGGCATTAGGAATATCAAGCCCGGATTCGATGATCGATGTGCTCAGCAAGACATCGATTTTCCCTGTTGAGAACTGCTCCATTCTTGCGGACAAATCATTTTCGTCCATTTGCCCATGGGCAATGGCAATACGTGCTTCAGGAACCAGTCTGTCGAGGTGGCTGCGCATAGCCGAGATGGTTTGAACCCGATTATGAACAAAAAAGACCTGACCGCCTCTATCCAATTCCCTCAGGATGGCCCTGCGGACCAGGCTCTTGGAATATGTGCCCACATGGGTGATGATTGGCAACCGTTCTTCGGGGGGGGTGTTGATGGTAGAAATGTCTCGCACCCCGGTTAATGCCATATACAAGGTGCGGGGTATGGGGGTTGCCGTCAGTGTCAGTACATCAACTTCAGTGCGCAATTGTTTGAGGTATTCTTTGTGGGTGACACCAAAGCGCTGTTCTTCATCGATAATCAATAATCCCATATCATTAAATTGGATATCTTTCTGCAGCAAGCGGTGAGTACCGATGATGATATCAAGGTTGCCCATAGCCAATCGAATGAGGATTTCGCTCTGTTGCTTGGCGGAGCGGAAGCGTGAGAGCATTTCTACTTCAATTGGAAAAGCTGCTAACCGTTCTCGAAAAGTTTTGTAGTGTTGTTGAGCCAGGACTGTTGTTGGCACCAACATGGCGACTTGTTTCCCATCCATAACAGCTTTAAATGCAGCTCTTAAAGCTACTTCTGTTTTCCCATAACCAACATCCCCGCAGATCAATCTGTCCATCGGTTGGTGGCTTTCCATGTCTTGTTTTACATCGGCCAAAACCCGAATCTGATCCTCGGTTTCAATATAAGGGAAGCTGGCTTCAAGCTCTTCTTGCCAAGCACTGTCGGGAGAAAACGCGTGCCCCAAGCTAACTTGCCGTTGCGCGTAAAGGCTGAGCAGATCTTCAGCTACCTCTTCAACAGCTTCTTTTACCCGTGTCTTTACATTGCGCCACTCGATGCTGCCGAGCCGGGTTGGTGAAGGTTTACGCTTGTCAGAACCCACATACTTTGTTACCCGATCAGCCTGGTGGACAGGGACATAGAGTTGATCGCCCTCAGCGTATTCAACGGTCAGATAATCCCGATCGACTCCATCTACTGCCCGCGTGACCAAACCCAGGAATTGACCAACACCATGGTCAATGTGTACTACCCAATCTCCTATCCCTAAATCGGTATACGCTGCTTCAGGTGCTTCTGCCAGCGTGCGGTGACGCTGCCGAGGTTCAGGGCGCTGCCAACCGAAAATTTCTCCATCGGTCAGAAGATGTAATGGTGGGCAGGTGGATTGGGAAAGAATCCAACCTTCGGTTAAACTCCCATCAAAAAAGGCTGGTGGTGTGCTGTTCTCCTGTCCCTGGGCAGACAGTTCTGACCATAATTCCTTCAAACGCGCGGCTTGCCGGGATATTAAAACGATGCGGTCGCCTTTGAGGTAGTGTTGGGATATGTTGTCTAACAGCGGTTTTAATTGGCCTCCAAATCGGGGACCAGAAGTAAACCGCTGTGCAAATGATGTTGCATCAACCATCTCCGACGGACCCAACTCTATGGTGGGGTGGGAGGATAAGGAATCCTGAAATTCGCTCAAGGTCAGGTATGGAATTGGGAAATCCTCAGATAATGAATTCTCTGCAATATAATCACCGCGCATCTCCACTGCCTGTTCTTCAATCGCAAGGATAGAGTCCTTGATGGCATCCAGGTTGTCTAGGAGGACCAATGCTTTACGGGGCAAATAATCCAGCAGACTTGCGGGAGATGAGTGCAGGACCGGGATGTGAAATTCATTATATGGATTTTCCTGTTGGTCTGAAGCGAGTTTTCGTTCCGGAAGGATAAACTCCCTGGCAGGAGATACCAGCAGCTGATCGATTTTATTTGTTGAGCGCTGGGATGCAGGATCGAAATATCTCAAGCTGTCTATCTCATCACCAAAGAATTCCAAGCGGATCGGTTCCGATTCGGAAGGTGGCCAGAGGTCGATGATGCCTCCTCGACGGGCGATTTGCCCCGGTGCAATGACCGTATTCACCGGTTCATAACCGAGTGTAATGAGCTGATCGACTAATTCTTCCAAGGGGTAGGTTTGATTGATTTTTATTAGTTGTACAGATTTAAGGAATTCCCTGCTGGGTAACGTACGCGTGATGATAGCGCGTGCTGGGGCGATTATTATGGGTGCTTTGGGTGAGGTGCGCGTACCAGGTATATGATGGGAAGCTAGCAGTGATAGGGACAGCAAGCGGTCACGACGGGTTCTTTCTCCCCACGGCGAATCCTCATAAAATAAAGGTCCAGGCTCAGGGAAGAAATGACATTCCGCATCAGGAGATATGAGTGCCAACTCATCAAATTGTGAGAGGGCATGGTCAGTTCGATCGGTGATCAATAGGATTGGGATTTGCAGCTCAGTGTAAATAGCAGCCAAAACCGGCAAGCGAGCAGACCGACGCAATCCAATCCCAGGGTATTCTGCAAAAGAATCTGCTGGTGGATTGAAAGAAGAACCTGTACTGCGATTAAGATCGATGCGCAGGTTATTAATCAAATCGCCAGCACATTCGATGATGGGATTGATCAACAGCTCTTGCAAAGTTTGATCCATATCTGTTACCTAAGGTTATTCATCAGAAGCGGAGCGCTTAACCTCTAATCCGTGTCACTATCAGACTTACTGTTATAGAGATTCATTGCGGTAGTTAAATCTTCGGTGATATAGGTGAGCACTGCATCCACACCCCGATCCAGAATCTGGGGTAAAAAATCTGCATCCTCCCCAGAAAAATCCCGCAGCACGTAAGAAGCAGCCGCTTTACTCCCCGGGGGCCGCCCGATTCCCATTCTCATTCGTGGGAAATCCTGAGTTCCAAGCTGGCTAATAATCGATTCGATGCCTTTCTGCCCTGCTGATCCACCAGACGGCCGAATTCGAATTCTGCCAAAGGGCAAATCAACATCATCATATACCACCAGCAGGTGATCAAGATTAATTTTGTAAAACTTCACCAACGAACCAACTGCGTGCCCGGAGAGATTCATGTAAGTCTGAGGTTTCGCTAAGATCACCCGGCTGCCTTGATGATCCGTTTTTGTGACCAAAGCTTTCGATTGCACCCGTGAAAATGAGGTGCCTAACTTTTCAGCCAAATGAGAGACCAACATGAAGCCGATATTATGACGGCTGGCTTGATAATCCCGGCCTGGGTTTCCAAGTCCGGCAATCAGGTAGGTAGGTGGGGTGTCAGGATTTGAGTCCATGATCATGTGTTGAAAATTCAGGGAGAAAACTGAAGGTCATACCGATGATTCAGTTCTCAATCCTTTTTTCTCCTTCTGTTGCGGATAAATTGGTAAATGCCAAAGATGGCAAACAGGCTCAAGGTAATAAGGGTGCCCTTGATGATACTCTTACCGATATCATTCGAAGTGATTTGAGCAGGATTAGGTGGCAGCATCGTTTCTGTGGGCGGTGCCGGTGTGATTGTGCTGGTTGAGGTAGCTGTCGGTGCTTGTGTATCTTGGGGTGCTGGTGTTGAGGTAGGCACAGGGGTATTGGTTTCGACAGCCGAGTAATTACGAACCCTTAAATCCGGGACATAGGCAATGTGCTCTCCTTCGTCCGTTGATGTAAACAAGCGGAGAATGTAATCACCATCAGTAATTGTTGTTGTATCCCATTCGAAACTCAATTCCTGCTCGTTAGCAGATTCGAGCTCTTGGATGAGAAACCAGGTATCACGGGGATCATCGCGGTATGAAAAGCTCAACTTCACAAGGGAGGTTGTTTCAAAATTTATTTTCACTATGACCAGTACAGTGCCCTGTAAAGCCTGGCCAGGATCCGGTGATATAAAAACAATTTGAGGACTGGGCATGATCGTAGCTTCCTGTGCCTGCACATTGAACACGGGAAGCAACATCAATAAACCAAAGGAAAGAAGAATTTTCATGGAGTGCATTGCAATCCTCGATTTTAACATGGAGATGAACGGTGGTCAATCAGCCCGCGTTAGTTCATCAGCACATCTTAAAAACCATGCCAAAATCTATGCTGAGGGAGAAAAATGGTGAAGATCTGTATATCGTTAGTTGATC
>DATKXE010000412.1:0-5598 GCA_035529195.1 Anaerolineales bacterium | reverse complement strand
ACCGATTGCCGAAGTATGTTAAACATATTCGAAGGCGTTCTAAACGTATCTGAGAAAATAGCCGCAGCTCCTGCGATCAGTATGATGATTCCATATATCAAGAAAATCGAACCATTCTTGCGAACAAATGCGATCAATTTTCCTGAACGTGGTGCGACTTGTGCATTTGCGTCTTCGAATGTTACGGCCATAAACCACCCACTCTTGACAATAAGATACTCATAGCACTTTCTCTCTCGATTCTGGAACAGTCTCTTCTACTGTGGCTGTAGCAAGATGCATGATGGCTTCTTCTGAAAAATCTACCCTTTCCAGTTCGCCTGCGACTCGCCCTTCATGAAAAACGATGATCCGGTCGCTCATACCAATCAGCTCGGGTAGTTCTGATGATGCCATAATCACACCTACTCCGTTGTAGGTAAGATCTCGGATGCGTTGATAAATTTCTGCTTTGGCACCCACGTCGATACCGCGCGTTGGTTCATCAAATATTACTAATTTTGGGTTCGACAACAGCCACTTGCCAATAACCACTTTTTGCTGGTTGCCCCCGCTCAAACTCTCAGCTATTATCTCGGGGGTTGGCGGATTGATTTGAATGTCTTCCACAATTTTGGTAACCGCTTCTTTTTCAATTCCCGAACGCAGCACTCCTGCTCGAACAAATTTAAGTAGATTTGGAAGCGCTAGATTGAAACGCATTGATTGGTTCAATACCAAACCATATGCTTTTCGGTCTTCAGGAACCAGAACCAATCCAGCTTGAGAAGCTGCTCCTGCTGTTTTTGGCACTGGTTTCCCTAGATAGGTAATCCCACCACCCTTAATGTCTGCCAATCCCACCAACGCCCTGCAAACAGTGGTGCGACCGCTGCCACCTAATCCAGCCAGTCCAAGCACTTCACCCACACGCACTTGTAAATTAACCCCGAATACTGTGTCATCCACATCAAGATTGTTCACTTCCAGCAGGAGATCTTGCGGTTGGTTGTCTGCCGAGGGGTACATATCGGTAAGTTCACGACCGACCATTAAGTGCACGAGTTCAGCATGATTTGTTTCCACTACTTTTTTCGTAGCCATTAGTTGGCCATCTTTGAGGACGGTGACGCGATCTGCCAGCTCAAAAACTTCGTTGAGTCGATGTGAAATATAAATAATTCCGTGACTTTCAGACCGCAGTACGCGTATGACTGAAAATAGTCGCTCCAATTCTCGGCTCGGAAGGACAGCTGATGGCTCATCCATAATGATGATGTGTGCATCAGTTGCCAGAGCTTTGCTGATTTCCACTATTTGCTGTTCGCCAACCGTCAGGTTTTTCACCAATTCGTTCGGGTCAATGCTATCTTGTGCTCCCAACCGTGTGAGCAGTTCTTTCGCTTTTTGATTTCGGGCTCCCATATCGATCAGATTGAATCGACCCCGAGGTTGATTACCCATAAAAATATTTTCTGCCACCGATAATTCCGGTAAGATATTGAACTCCTGGTAAACCACGCTGACCCCAATCTTGCGCGCCTGTTCGGGTCTAAGGCTTCTATAAGTTTTTCCAGCAATCTCGATCGTACCCATGTCTGGGAAATAAGCGCCGGTGATAATCTTGATCAATGTCGATTTCCCAGCACCATTTTCTCCTACTAAAGCATGAATCTCCCCGGGACTCAGATCAAAAGAAACATCTGCCAGCGCGTGCGTTCCACCAAAAGTTTTATCAATACCACTTAGCTTGAGTATCGTATTGTTGGGTTGACTTGGGGCTGAAGATGATTCCATAACAATAACACTTCCTCACTGAACTCTTGCAAGTGATAAATTGCGAATCAAGGTACAACTGAATGAGACAGGGAATTAGTATTGCTCGTACGAAATTGCGCCTGCCGGGAATAGAATCCCGGCAGGCACCTGTTTTTACTTAGTCTTCGACACTTACTTGCGTTCGAAGCCTCCATCTATATAGTACTGAAGATCGACTGTCGTTGGAGGGATGAAGTCATCGTTCAGTTCAGGAACGTACCAGACTAATCCATCAGCTTCTGTGTAAGGATCTGCGCCGTCCATTAAAGTTCGCAGGCTGATGAACTTGGTTATCCCATCTTTACCCTGCAGGATGTCAACTGCTGTCTGCAGACAGTACTTGGACATTGAGGGGGGATCCGGCGAACCGACGAATTCGTATCCATACTCACTGGCTAAACGCAGGAAACCGTTGGGGACGTTGACCATGGCGTATTTTGGTGGGTCCATGCCGGCATCTTCGAAAGCCAAAGCCGCACCAAGAGCCATCTCACCGCCGCCTGCCCAAACACCTGCAATATCAGGGTGGGCTGCCAATAAAGCTTCCATCTTCTGTTTGGCATCAGCGATGTTCCATCCAGCGTATTCTTCAGCAACGATCTCGATATCGGGGTAATTAGCCAAAGCGTCCAGTGCTGCTGCCCGCCAGGTCTCAGTTGAATCAACACCAGCGATGCCGTTGAAGAAAACAACTTTACCTTCACCACCGAGCAGCTGGGCCAAGCCATCGCCAGAGCGGTAGGCAACTTCGTAGAAGTCAACGTCAACTCGCGAAGTAAAATTATCGCTCTCAATACCATTGGCACAAAGAATTACTGGAATTCCTGCATCCACTGCGCGCTCGATCACGGCTACAGACGCTGCTCTTCCGAGCGGTTCCACAACGATCGCATCCGGGCTTTGCTCAATGAAGTTCTCAATGTCGCTGATTTGCTGGTTTGCATCATTTGTGATTGCAGTGATCAGAGGTTTTGACAGAACGCCATCTGCCAGCAGTTCTTCACCATACGCAGCAATGGAGATATTGTAGGTGTTGCCCCATCCATTGCTGGTGTCCTGCTGTGAAACTGCGATGACATAAGGGCCTTCCTTTGCGTACTGGGAAGTATCGACGGGTGTCTCTGCGTCTGCTAACAGTGCACGAGAGTAGTCCGAATCGAGTGCGGGGTCAACTTCGGATTCAATTTCAGTAAATTCAATTCCTTCACGCTCATCCCAGCCAGGAACTGGCCAGAGAGCCTCGGCGGCTGCTAAGTCTGAAGGCCAAATAGCTACCATTTGGCCATTTTGCCATTGTCCGATAACAGTTGCAGCTTGCTCCAAGCGACCATTCTCATCGAAGGAAGCCTCAGGCCACTGGAAGTCCCATTCCCCTTCAGTGAAAGTTTCTGTGCGGAATACTTCAGCAAGGACTTTGGGATCGGTTGAGCACGCCACTTCTAAAGCATCGGCTAAAAGCCAAGTTGATGCATAGGTGGTGTTGTATGTGCCGCCCAGTTCTTGACCAGTGTATTCCTTGAAGGCAGCTTTGAATTCTTCGTCTACAGGGAGCTGGCTTACGGGAGCAAAGTCCATCGTGAAGATGATCCCTTCAGCATTCTCTGCACCAACTTCATTCAGGAAGAAAGTGGTTGCAAAGCCAGAGCCAAGTGAGATAACACCATACTTCGGCCAGTAACCCTGCTCTTTCATCTGCTTGACGAATGTCGGAACCTCAGCATTGCCGAGTGCGAACCAAACATCCGGGTCAAGCTGCTTGACGCGCAAGATGGTGTCGGTGAAGTCGTTAGTATTTGAATCATAGGTGAAGTTGCCAAGCAGCTCCATGCCCTCTTGTTCGATTCCATGCAGCCAGGTCTCCTCGACTTCAGCACCAAATGTGATATTGGGAACGGTAATCACTGCGGTCTCTGCGCCGTTCGCTACAGCCCAGGCTACGTCGTTAGCACCCCATTCTTGCAAGGTGGACACTGTCTGGAAGACGTAATCCAGCCCACGGTCGGTGATTGTCCCATCCAATGCATTGGGGACTATGTAAGCAACTTCATATTTTTCAGAGATTTCAGTTGCAGGAAGAGTTGTACCGCTGAGTGCTGAACCCATTACGGCTACAACACCCTCTTGCGTGATCAGGCGCTCCATTTCGGAGTTGCCTTTCTCTGCACTGCTCTGTGTATCTCCGGTGACCATTTCAAGCTGAGCGCCGCCCAAGCAGGCGATTCCACCTGCTGCGTTGATTTCATCAATCGCCATCTGGTGGGCTTTAACATATGGATCTCCCGCCCAACCAGCATCCGGCCCGGTTAGGGGATATAAGGCGCCGACCTTGACGACATCTACGACTTCCGCAGGTTCCTCCGGTTGAGCTGGTTCTTCAACTTCTGGCTCCGTTGGGGCTTCTGTTGGTTCGGCTTGCGAAACACATGCTGATAACACCAGTGCCAAGATGAACGTTAAAACTAATATCTTGGACAAAATCGATGCTTTCTTCATTGTTTTCTCCTCTTTCAATTGGGATTAATAATGTGAACATCATTGTGTCAAAGTTGATCAGAATTTTGTCTATTACTCCCTTTCACCTCCTTATACTTGCTGCACTAAGAGTTGTATTCTCCGATTGCTTAACGACACAACTCGATGGTATGCGTAGAATTCTTTCTTCGCTTACCTGATTGAAGTATTGTTTGATGTCTACCTTATCGCTATTCAACCTAATAGAATTTATCACAAACTCAGTAAGTAGCGCATAAAGAAGGCATAAGGGAAAAGTAAAGATGACAAATGACGGTAACAGTGCCTGATTATTTACCCCCAATAAATGAATGAATCAAGCTGCTAGTGCGAAGGTGCAGAATTGATATCCAGAAATAAAAATAAAGTCCTGGTTGAAAATCACCCACAGGACTTTAAGTTATCATAATCCAAAGCCTCGGATAAAAATTTCTTAACCTGACTGATCTGGAGTTCGATAAACCTTTTGGAAAACTTCGGAATACCCAAGTAAAGGTTTATATCCGGGTTGAGCATACGCTCTGCGTTTGCTGGTTGTGAGACCATAACCAACCATTCCTTCTAATAATTTCAAGGCGCAAACGACTCCATCCAGCACAGGCACCCCGAGCTTTTTTTGCAGGTGTTTATCTAAACCAGCCATCCCCGCACATCCCAGGCAGATCACTTCGGCACCATCTTCTTCAATCGCCTGCTTGGCAGTCTTTGCAATCAATCCGTATGTCTCATCCGGGCTTTCTTCCAGTGCCAGCACTGGCATGTGGGTCGAACGGACTGATGCACATCGCTCGGTTAAACCGTAATGCCGGACAGCGTCCCAAAGCAGCGGTTCCCACTCTTCATTGGTCGTGACAATACTGAACTTGTAGCCCAGCATGCAGGCAATATACATAGATGCTTCAGCGATCCCCAATACCGGCTTCTCCGTGATTTCACGCAAGGCATAGATGGTTGGGTGGTCGCTGTAGCAGGCGATCACAAAAGCATCATATTGATCCAGTTGCTCAATCGCAACTTCTAACGTGCCAACAGAGCTTAATATTTCGTCATATACACTCTCGATAGATTTGGGTCCTGTTGTTGGATTGACAGCCACAGGGGTCGTGCCGGGAAATGCGTATCGGTCAGCAATATCCTGGATGCGTTTGGTAAATTCTTCGGAGGTATTGGGATTGATCAATAGTATGCGCATATTCTCATTTCTCCATTTATCTAGCTAACACAAGGGTAATCAAGGACCCATAAGGAAATAATTAAGGATCAGTAAATTATATTTGCGAGAACTTACTC
>DATKXE010000411.1:0-2141 GCA_035529195.1 Anaerolineales bacterium | reverse complement strand
TCGGCGCATTATTCATGCTGGATTCCGCAAACCAATCGGATATCTCTAAAGTTTTAGCAGGATTTGACCAAAATGATCTAGCGGCTGCAGACGATTCTCAATCTAACATACAAGAACAATCCACAGTCATCCCTGCAGGTGATGCACAGATAGTTTCAATCTCTTATGATCCAAGCCTCTCATGGGAAATTTATGATCAGGGTGGTTTTTCTGGCGGCCCTGCACTCTCAACAGATCAAACTCAGCTCTACATTGCTTCTCAAAGTGGAAATGTTTATGCGTTGGATATTGATGGTGAAATCTTATGGCAAGTGGAATTGCAATCCGGTGGAGTCGGTACACCGGCTGTGGACATAAGCGGAAATTTTTATGTCAGCGATAGAGATGGGGGTTTATATAAAATTACTCCTCAAGGGGAAATAATTTGGCGTTTTCAAACAGAAGCGGGAGATAGATCTCAATCTGGACCAGCTATCGGTCCAGACGGAAACATTTTTTATACCGTTGGAACTTCAGCAAAAGGTTATGTGCAATCTGTATCACCATCCGGAGAGGGATTGTGGGCGACCCAGGCAAAAACAAATCTTTTCTTTGAAACTCCAATCCCAAGTAACGACGGAAAATATGTATTCCTGAAGAATGATATATTCTCCCCTGAGAATGGGGATTTAGTTGAGCTAGAATACGATCTCGAAGTTAATCGCTACTTCTCTGGGCAAAATGAAAAAAATTACCTGGTAGCTGGGCAAAAAATCATCCAATGGGAACAGGTTGAAAATGCTATTGAGATGATCGATATTTATGAGTGGGATTCATCGAGCTTTAGTGGTATCGGATCTCCTGGCTATGTGGGAGTAAATGAGGATGGAATCTCCTGGCAGCTTTATACAACGCCGGGAGGAAATACTCGCACTGTATGGGTTTCCAATGAGGATCAATCACTAGGAATAAGTGAAATTAAGATGAGTGCCGGTACTTTAGTGGACATGCAAAGCGATCTATCTGCAATCGTATGCGGTGGTGGTTCTTTTAACACAAGTTCAACTGATTGTGCCCTTACCACCCCTGGTTCGGAAGAACCTTTGTGGAATTTTCATCTGGGAAATTTCGGACCTGTTGTCGGCGGGGTCATACTTGATGGTCGCTATTTTGTTTCGACTGAAGATGGTTATTTATTCGAGATCAATGAGAATCGGCAAGAAGTGACAGCCTCGAAAGAACCTGAATTAAGTTCTCCTGCTGAAATTGGGCTTCAATGGACTTATGATACCAATATTACGCGCGGAAGTATTCTTGATTTTAAAAAAGACACACAAGGCAACATATATATTACAACTGGTGACGATAATGTTCACATTCTGAAACCAGATGGCGAATTGGTCAAAATTCTTGAACTGCCTGGATCCTCCTTCCAAAGCAGCAACACTGGTCGCAACGCCCCACTATTCATTTTCCCCGAAGTTTTACCTGATGGAACATTAATCTTTATCTCTGAAGATAGTATAGCTTATGGTATAGACCCGGATGGGGAGATCCTTTGGGAGCAGACTCTGCAGGTCGATCCAGCAGAACCTGCTCTGCATGATGATAAAGGAAATTTGTATCTGATAGATGCTGAGGGCGGAGTGAATTCTTTTGATAGAAATGGGCTGAAATGGCGCTTCCAATCTGAAGCCGCAAATATTCCAGCGCATGGACTAGCTCTAGGCCCCGAAGGTAATATTTATTATGTGGTGACCAACTACAGTAAAGGCTTTATCCAGGCGGTTTCTCATGATGGTGAGCCCCTGTGGGTAGTCCAAGCCACGACTCGAGATTTCTACGATGATCTTCATATCAGCAATGATGGCAAGTATATATCTCTGGCTGGAAACCTCGTCTCAACAGATACTGGAGAGATGATCGAATATCAATCAGCGGGTAATGTTGATGAATTCATATTTTCGGACAACGGTCAGAACTTCTTACGTTCTTTGCATACGGTCAGTGAATGGCGAATTGGTTCATCAGGGTTTGAAGTTTTGAGTAATGGAATTGTTAGTGAGGAAGATACTACCTTAAGGCCACCTCTTGCATCTTCGGCAGACTCTAACGGTATTGTATGGCTGTACTATCCAGAAAAATATACTGGTGGTGGGATT
>DATKXE010000410.1:0-6938 GCA_035529195.1 Anaerolineales bacterium | reverse complement strand
CGGTTAATTTGCCGCTTAGAACCAAACGTTGATCTATTCCATTTGCATACTCCTTTACCTCCCCCGATACAAACCCAGAGGCCTATTTTGTTAACTGTGCATTCCATGATGGTAGCTGATGCCAGGGCACGTGGTACAGATACCTTCTTAGACATTATTACAGGGCTACTGGCACCAACTAGCCATTATATTGAAAAGCGATTAATCCGAATTAGTGGAGCCATTGCGGCAGTTTCAAAGGTGGCTGCTGAACATGTGCAAGACGATTTGCCGTCAGATAAACAGGTCAACTTAATTTGGAATGGTGTTGATCCCAATTTCTTTTGCCCTGGGTCGTGCGAATCTATAGACCCTAATAATATTCTTTTTGTCGGCCGCCTTGCCCCCGGTAAGGGGTTAGATGATCTGATACAAGCAATGCTTTTGGTCGTTCCTGAATACCCTGAGGTTAAATTATCTATCGCAGGCAGTGGATTACTATATAAGAAATTATCACGTTTAATTGAGTCCTACGGATTACAAAACCAGGTTGTTTTATTAGGCCACATCAACTCACGGGAAAAACTTCTTGCCCTTTATCAGCAGGCATGGGGACTAGTTCTGCCTTCCCACCATGAGAGCCTGCCAACAGTCATATTGGAAGCCATGGCCTGCGGCACTCCTGTAATTGCCACTCGTGTTGGCAGTGTTCCAGATGTAATAGATGATGGTATCAATGGTCTGCTTGTCTCACCCAAGAATCCAAGGCAGCTGGCTAAAGCAATATGCCTACTGTTTAGAGACAGCACGCTCCGATTCCAGCTTGGTAAAGCTGCCCGGGATACGGTGGCGAAAAAGTTCTCATGGCAGGTTGTGGGAAACGAATATATTAAGTCCTATGAGGAACTTTTGAAAAGAGAATGAGAATTTGCATAGTGGCATCTGACCTAGAGAAAAGTAATCAACGTCTGCAACCTTGGAGATATTTGGTTGAGACAGCCTGTATGTTGGCTCAAAACGGTCATGAAATTCAATTACTTTCTGACGGTTTATCACGATTGTTAAAGAATGATTTTATTGAGGGCTTACCTGTGATCCGACTTGCTAGTCTCCAAGATTGGCCCCTGTATCCGAATCAACAAGTAGTAAAAACAATTACAAATAATATGCCAGACCTAGTTATTTGGCATTTAGGTCTATCAAGTTTTTTTCATCTAAGTACTCTCAAGCAAATCCCCTATCCAGTGATTTGTATATTTACCAGTCCAATTTACAATTTACATGAGCTCACCCAATTGGGTACCAATAAATTATTGCTTGGAGTACGTTTTAGCGCCGTACATCTTCTTGGACTCTTAATTCCTGATTGGTATATCCGTCGCACAATTGACAAAGGTTTAATTAACAATTTGGTAGTTGAGTCGAGAACGAACAACTCCAGACTATTAAGAAAGGGTATACCTGCAAGCCTCGTCCACGTGATCAGGCCGGGTATTGATATTTCCTGGTTTACTCAGAAACAATTACCACATCAATCGGTAAAGATACGGCAGGATATTGGATTCTCTAAGGAAGACATCGTGGTAGTTTTCTTCGGTCCCTCAACTCCGCTGCGCGGCTTGCCAACGCTGCTCAAGGCAATAGCGAAGGTTCATACCAAAGACCCTCGCGTGAAATTATTGATCCTCTCCAGACAATCCGAAAATGAACCTCTCCACGACCACTTTGCGATCCAAAAGCAGATGGCTCAGCTCGATGGTCATAAGTGGGCACATATGGCAACGGGGTTTTTATCCCAAGAGAAATTAATCCAAATGATCAGTTCAAGTGATATTGTTGCCTTACCCTTTGAACTGGTACCTTCAGATGTGCCTTTGAGCGTGCTTGAAGCCATGGCTTTGGGAGTACCGGTAATAACTACCCGAGTTGTTTGTTTACCAGAAATGGTTCCTGAAGAAGCCGGCATATGTATTCAACCTAGCGACCTTAACGCCCTGGCTGAGGCAATACAAAGCCTAGCAGCCGATCCGGAACTCAGACATAAGTTAGGAAATGCAGGAAGAATGAATGCTCTATCCTGGAGTGACCGGGATAAAAATAATGGATATTGGGATTTATTGCTGAGTCAGGCGATTGGCTAGAGGTGTCACGTACGCAGTTTATTTACATTTGTGGAGCGGACGGCACAGGAAAAAGCACCCAGGCGCAGTTGCTGATCGATTACTATCGCAAACAGTCAACCCGTTGCAAGCACTTGTGGTTGCGATTTCCTTTTTTTCTGAGTTTACCTTTTCTTTTTTATGCGCGTTGGCGAGGCAATTCATGGCATGAGGTCACAAATGGTGTCGATCACGGCTACTGGGATTTCCAACGTCCCTGGTTGATGCGATTTGTATTTCCATATTGCCTTTTCATCGATACAGCAGTAGCTTCTATCTTTAAGATATATTTACCCCTACGACTGGGATATACGATTGTGTGCGAACGTTTTGTAATTGATATGATGGTCGATCTGACAATTAGCACTGGAGATATACCATATCACACAGATAAATTCGATCGCTTCCTAAAACTGATACCAAGAGAAGCTGTGATTATAGGGTTAGCTGCACCTATAAGCGTTGTGACCAAAAGGAGACCGGATTTAAAATACGATCGAAATTTAGGTGATAGATTGTCCGTTTACGAAACTCTAATTACCAGGTTTGGATACACAATTATTGAAACCACGGACCGGGTAGAAGAGACGCACCAGCTAATTCTCAAGCTAATCCAGGAGATTTCGATTAATTAATTTGAGGTAGCTATTCCTTCAGCTGGTAGATTAATGGGCAGATAGAATTCTCCCATTATATAATTTTTGGAGTTTCTTGTTTGGAAAATAGAAAGTTCTACGCCAATGTCAAAAACCCTTTCCTCCAGTTTCTGCTAGGGGGTCCACTTGTAGCCCTGCTAGTGATGTGGTTATTTCAGGGTCTTCTCTACATGGACCCAACCGAAAGATATTTCAAGATCGGTATCGACATTTTTTGCGGCTCTTTACTGGCGTTATTTTTATTGTTCTATCTCCCCTTACCCATTGCATTTGGACTAGGTGCGGTGATTGCTCATACGCTTAACTTCCTGTTGAATGCCCATTTGTGGGGAGGTTTGAAAAACTATGGTTTCGTTCGCACGGAGTTCAATTCATTCCAAACTTATTTGGACCGATTGAGAACAAAAGCAGCCCTTGAACCCAGTATTGAGCGAGTGTTTGTTTACGGAAGCCTGGTGCGAGCGGACTGGACTGAGCGATCAGACATCGACAGTCGGCTTCTAAGAAAACCCGGCGTCTACAACGGGGTGCGGGCCTGCTGGTTTGTGATGAAGGAACGTACCTGGGCGAATGCTCGAAAATTTCCGTTGGATATTTATGTTATCGATCACATTTCCCGATTGGAAGACATGCGGAACGATGAGCGGCCTCTCAGCTTGAAATAGTGCGAATCACTGTTCAAGTTTTGTAACATGGTAATAAAACAAGTGTTTTCCTTAACGAATATATTTCTTCATAGGAAGACCCCTCCTTGATCCCCTTCTTAGACACCCGCTTGCTCAGGTATCCGGGATTTAGGAATGTGTTTTCTTGCTGGCACATTTTGCAGGAGCACCCTCGAGCGTTATTCGCTCGAAATTTTTGGTAACTGTATGGAATTGATTCCCCCAAACCGCTTGCTTACCTGATTCAAGAGGAGTTCAAATAAGTATGGAAATGACTCTCAAACAATTATTTTATCTGATGCGCTGGGATATACGAATTAATCACGGTTTGAGCTGGGATAGCTTTCGAGCCGAGCTGTTTCTAATTGAATTGCGAATCGAACAATACGTTTACCAAAAGTTTTGTCGTGGGTCGAGTCCACTTACAATTATCTGGTACGTTTTGCGCTTCTTAGGATCTTTTTTTCAATGGATCTTGTGCAATTCAAATATTCCTGGTTCCGTAACCATCGGGCGCGGTCTCAGATTACCCCACCCCCAGAATATCCTTATAGCCGGAATTGCTGACATCGGTGAGTTTTGCACCATCTATCACAATGTAACGATTGCCTGGAATGGTTTTATGCCCATCAAGCCACACTCTCCCAAAATTGGCAATCGAGTGTTAATGGGGACAGGCACAATCCTTTTGGGTGACATCACAATTGGATCAGATGTACTAATCGGAGCCGGCACAATCGTCACAAAATCCATACCGGATTACTCGCGTGTTACCAACATACCTCCAAATATCTCTCCTCGGTTCTCGTCCGAGGATGCTGCTGAGCCAGGAAGTAAACGGCATATCCTGAATCCATACAGTATTTGGCTATAGGGCTGTTATTTATTTCCTACAATTCAATCCTTTGATGACTAATACATCCGTCACTTACACTAACCTGAAATCAATTATCTGCTCCGTTGACAGAATTGATATTGTTTCTCTAAATTGAAAAGTACTTTCGAAACTAAAAATAAAATTGTCGAAACTTCAATTTATTAATCCCGACCATAAAAGGAAAATAATAACCCAATTAAAACAGCCATTATTCTCCAATGCCGCCTATCTTCTGGGGGTGGATATTGTCACTGCTTTAGGGGGAGTAATCTTTTGGGGGCTGGCTGCCCGTCTTTACCGGGCAGAAGATGTCGGTTTAGCCAATGCCACGATCTCAGCCGTTAGTCTGGTATCAATGATCGCTGGCATGGGTTTAGCCACCACTTTAATGCGCTTTCTTCCAGAAGCTCGATTCCCGATCAAGTTTATTAATACTATATACACAACCAATATAGTTTCAGTTCTCTTAGTAGGAGGGGTGTATCTGGTCGGACTGCCTCTTTGGTCCCCTTCTTTGACGCCACTGATTCATAACCATCTCGAAAAGATTGGTTTCCTGATCTTCGCGATTGTATTAACCTTAGCTACCTTGGGACGCGTAACCTTTTTGTCGCGGCGAAAGGTTGCCTATTTTTTCATCTTTACGGTCACAATCCAAATTATCCGAGTGATCTTCATATTAATTAGATCCGATTGGGGGGTGCTGGGTCTGGTAGCTTCGATAGGGTTTGCTTTTTTTCTGGGTGTCACATTAAATATTTCCGTTTTCCTGCCCAAGATCTTACCAGGTTATAAATTTCGTCTCCATTTCAATTGGTCCGAATTAATTCGCTTGGCGCCTTACTCCACTAGCGACTATATTTCTGTATTGTTTTATCAGTCCTCCATACTCATTTTGCCGTTGATGATCTTGGGGATATTGGGGCCTGCCTCTGCTGGGCATGCCGCCATTGCCTTGATGATCGGCACGCTAATGTTAAGCCCGGGGTTAGCCCTGGCAGGATCAGCCTTTGCTGAGGGTGTCAATTCTCCCGCATCGATTAACATCATCCAAATCAAGGCCGGCGCGCCTGGTTTGTTATTGACCGCTCTGGGTGCTCTGGTTGTTGTGTTGGCTGCCCAGTGGTTGCTCTTGTTCTTCGGACCGGATTATGCCCAGGAGGCTACTGGCCTGCTTCGTTTGCTTGCGCTAGCCGCACCCTTCACGGTTGCGACGAGTTTTTATTTTTCCCGCCTGCGTGTGAAGAAAGAAATGGGTCGTCTGATTCTTCTGAGCATTATTTTACCCGTGTTTATTCTTGGCGTATCGGCGGTGCTGCTACCCCGCATTGGCCTGGCAGCCAGTGGAATCGGCTGGTTGCTGGCACATTGTTTTGTGACTATTATTGTTGTAGGGCGAGCGACAAGAAATTACATCGTTTCAGGGGTGGTGGAAGTATAGGGCATATGCCTGAGTATGGGGAAGATTCCGATTTACCTCCTTAATCAACATGAAGATAAACATGCCAATTACCAAAATCGGATGAATCAAAAAGTTTGGCTTTCAGCGACTGCCTGGGCATTGAGCTTGCTTGCATTTGCTTTCTTGACACAGACAAGCTCATCACCAGGATATGACTTATCGATTTACAACCAGGTGCCAATACTATTCTGGTATTTGATCCTGGCCTCCATATCACTGCATATAATTATTGCCGTCCAGATCAGTCTAAATCACATTTATACATCTGAAGATCAAGCTGTATTGGTTTATGGTGTTTCTGGCCTTGCCATTAACACAATCGCGGTGATCCTGCTCCCATTTATTCTTGGCTACTATTCGGTGACCGGTGATTTTAGCTCCCACATCTCGCGTTCTATCGGCATTAACACCCTTTTTAATATCCCGAATGATGTTTTCTACCCCGCTTTGTACGGTCTGATCCAGGTCGTGCATGTTTTTACCGGCGTGGAATTGCGCGAGCTTTGGTTTATAGGTGCAGCAGTCAGCTATCTCTTGCAAATATCCCTGGTCTGGCTGGTGATCAAGGATCTTACTCGCTCAAATCGCTATGCCCTCTGGGCCGGGTTGCTGGCCGCTATTCCTCTCGCCGGCGCTTACCTGCGCACCATGACCCCGGCGCTGATAACCGTTAATATTTTGCTGCCCCTGGTGTTTTATTTATACATCAACAGCCGGCGCAGGAGACATATCGCCTTTAACATCCTGTTGATGCTGGTGGCTATGATGCTTGCATTTGCTCATCCGCTGGTTGCCCTCATGTGCGTTATTTGGCTGGCTGTATTGGAGCTGTTTCTCTGGCTGTTCAACCGCTATCTTCTGCGATTTCGTGATAATCCTGCTCTCCAAATGGATCCTGTATCAAATGACCCAGGCATTAATCTTATCCCATGCTTGATCATAGCAATTTTATGGATCATGTGGTTATCCACCTTCTCGATTTGGCGGAAAAATATTAGATCTGTTATATCTTGGTTTTCAGGGGAATCACTTACCCAATTTACCAGAGTAGCTGCCCTGGTAGATCGGTCCAACCTTTCCTTCCTGGAAGCAGTCTCTTATGCCCTCAGGCAGGTCAACGGCCTGCTCATCTACACCTGT
>DATKXE010000409.1:0-12670 GCA_035529195.1 Anaerolineales bacterium | reverse complement strand
ATACCCAAACTTCGATGGTTTTACACACTTATAAGATGTCATATGGTGCTTTACCCTCTATAGAAAATGATTTGAATGGATAACTCGATTTAAAATTCTCAACGCAAATGAAGGGTTGTGTCTCGGTTTGCAAGGATAAATTACGAATCGTAGTAATTCACTGTTTCAATTCTTAAAGATAATAAACGGCATGATACAAGAACAATACCATCGGAATCTTAGAATAATTCAGTCAAAAATTGAGGAGATGAAATCATGCGTATCACAGTGATTGGTGGGGCAGGTAAAATGGCTTGCATTTCAGTTCAGGATCTCGCCCAAGATCCACGCGTAGATGAGGTCGTTATCGCTGACCTGAATCTAGATCAAGCCAAAGTGGTCGAAGAGTATATCAAAAGTCCCAAAATAACAAGCCAAAAAGTGGATGTGAATGACCACGCAAGCCTGGTTGAATTGCTCAAGGGATCGGATGCTTGTTTGAATGGAACTGTGTATTATACAAATTTGGCAGTTATGGAAGCCTGTTTGAGCGCAGGTGTTCACTACACTGATATGGGCGGATTGTTTTTTACCACCCACAAACAGATTGAATTAAGTGATCGCTTCAGGGAGGCAGGTCTCAGTGCAGTTTTAGGGATGGGATCTGCACCCGGGATACCAAATCTTCAGGCTCGTTATGCTGCGGACCGGTTGGATACGGTTGAGAGCATTAAAATATACGATGGCATCATGCCTCCACCGACCGATGATCCTAAATTCACCTACGCTGTTCCGACCATCGTTGACGAATTAATCATGGAACCGATGGTCTACAAAGATGGCGATTTTAAAGCTGAAGCCCCTCTCAGCGGGTTTGAGGATTATTGGTTCACCAAACCGATTGGTCTGCTCCCCATGCATCTCTCGCTGCATTCAGAAGTCGCGACCCTACCCATATCATTTAAGGATAAGGGTGTGAAGGAGTGCTTTTTTAAGATCAATTATTGGGGGATGGCGAAAGCCGTCGTTGAGAAAATTCGGGTTCTTGCCGAATTTGGTTTTGGTGGAACTGAACCCGTTGAGGTGAAGGGACAAAGTATTATTCCACGTGATCTGATGGTGACACTTCTCGCGGGATATGTACCCCCGATCACGGAATTTCTTGCACCTCCAAAGAATGAACCTCCCAATTGGGTCAAAGAAATTGTCACAGAAGTGCAGGGAACAAAGGATGGTCAAGAAATGACCTTTAGGCTGGGAACACTGACTTGTAAGGGTGCACTTCCGACCGGTGTTGCTCCGGCGATTGCCGCAGTCTGGTTAGCAGAGGGAAGAGTAGAACCAGGTGTATTCCCACCAGAAATTGCTCTTGATCCATTACCGTTCTTCAAAGAATTAGAAGAGCGAGGAATTTTTACCCAGGTAACGACGACTCAAAGACTATAATAAGGTGAATCATGGTACAACAAACAACAACGATTTTGAATTATCTTGGGGGAAATTGGCAGGAGTCGAATTCATCTGATGTGCTGGAAGTAGTTAATCCAGCAAATGCAAAAACAATAGGTAGGGTTCCATTATCGACTGCTCAGGAAGTCGGTTTAGCAGTTAATGAGGCCGCTTCAGCCTTTCTAGAATGGAAGAGAGTACCTCCTGCTGAACGCATCCAATACCTTTTTCGTTTGAAAGAACTGTTGGAACAGCATTTCGATGAGATAGCTTGTACGATAACAATCGAAAATGGAAAAACTCTAAAAGAAGCACAGGGGGAGATGCGTCGGGCTATCGAGAATGTCGAGGTGGCTTGCGGCATCCCAACGATGATGCAGGGTGGAATTTTGGAAGATATCGCTCCTGGTATTGATGAATACATGCTGCGCCAACCAATTGGAGTTTGTGCGCTTATTTCGCCATTCAATTTCCCAGGCATGATCCCTTTCTGGTTTTTACCTTATGCTCTGGCATGCGGAAATACAGTGGTTGTCAAACCATCAGAGCGGACACCGCTGACGATGCAAAAAGTTTTCCACTTGCTTGAACAGGTTGGATTTGAGAAAGGTGTCGTCAACCTGGTTAATGGTGGACCGGAAACGGTCAATGCAATATTAGACCACCCGGATGTACGGGCGGTAAGTTTCGTTGGTTCTACACCGGTTGCACGCCATGTGTACAGCCGGGCAGCCCATAATGGCAAAAGAGTCCAGGCCCAGGGGGGTGCAAAAAATCCAATACTGATCCTTCCGGATGCAGATCCAGAAATGACAACCCAAATTGTGACAGACAGTGTCTTTGGAAATGCAGGGCAACGCTGTTTGGCAGCTTCGCTGGTGGTTACGGTAGGAGACGAAGCAAGAAAATCGTTTGTGCCAGCTTTGATTGAAGCAGCGGATAAGCGCAGAGTGGGTTATGGGCTGGAAGATGGAATCCAGATGGGTCCAGTGATAACCCCACAGAGTAAAGAGCGAATACAGGGATTGATTCAGAAAGGTGTGGATGAAGGTGCAAATCTCCTTATCGATGGTCGTGAGGCAAGTATTGATGGCTATTCAAAGGGAAATTTTTTACGCCCTACAATTCTGGAAAATCTATCCCTCGCAGGTGAGGTGGTAAAAACGGAGATTTTCGGACCGGTTATGGGACTGGTTCATGTTCAGGACATTGATGAGGCGATCAAATTCGTTAACCAGGGGATTTATGGCAATATGGCATGTGTTTTCACATCGAGCGGCGCGGCAGCACGCAAATTCCGCAACCAAGCTGAGGCAGGAAATATTGGTATCAATATTGGAGTGGCAGCCCCAATGGCGTTTTTCCCCTTCAGCGGATGGAAGGAAAGTTTCTTCGGGACGCTCCATGGACAAAGCAACCACGCGGTGGAATTCTACACACAAACTAAAGTTGTGGTTGAAAGATGGCCTCGTGAATGGTCCAGAAAATTCTAGGAGGTAGCAATTACGAGATACTAGAAGGATAATCAGCGAAATCTCCCATGAAATAACATACCTGCTATGAGTAGATTGTTGAACTTGCGCATCAACTGGATTTCAAACCAGCTGCCAGCATTGACTTAACCAATCACAGGGAATAGACGCTTATGTCACAAGAAATGCTCTCAAATCTTTCACCAGTATGGCCTCACTTCACGCCGATTATTGCATCACGAGCTGCTGGCTGTTATGTTTACGACCAAGGTGGAGTTGAATACCTTGATTTTACGTGTGGGATCGGGGTAACCAACACCGGTCACTGCCATCCCCAAGTTGTCGAGGCGATTCGTAAGCAGGCAGGTTTGCTGCTGCATGGCCAGGTTAACATCATTGTTCACGAACCGATGCTTGAATTGATCGCGGAGCTGCGTACAATAGTAGATCCCAAGTTGGATGGCTTCTTCTTCAGTAATTCAGGCGCTGAAGCGATTGAAGGCGCGCTCAAGCTGGCGCGGCAAGCTACTGGGCGTCCCAACGTGATTGTGTTTCAAGGCAGCTTTCATGGACGAACGGTGGGAACCATGTCGCTGACCACCTCCAAAACCATCTACCGCGCCGGGTATCAGCCTTTAATGCCAGGTGTCTTTGTGGCACCTTACCCATATTCTTTCCGCTACGGTTGGGATGATGAGCAGACCAGCCAATGGTGTTTAAATGAGTTGGATTACTTGCTTGCCTCTCAAACCGCTCCAAATGAGACGGCTGCAATATTGATCGAACCTGTTTTGGGGGAGGGTGGATACGTGGTACCACCAAAAAGTTTTATGCAAGGCTTGCAGGAAATCTGTAAGCAGTATGGCATTCTGCTGATCTGCGATGAGGTCCAATCCGGTTTTGGCCGAACTGGGAAGTGGTTCGCTTACGAGCACTTTCAGATCGAACCTGATATTGTCGTAGTTGCCAAGGGCCTTGCTTCGGGTCTGCCACTTTCTGGTGTGATCAGCAGTTTGGAGATAATGAACCGCTGGGAGCCTGGTTCACACGGTGGCACCTATGGAGGTAATGCCGTTGCGTGTGCCGCGGCAGCTGCCACGGTCCGTGTGATCCGGGATGAAGGTCTGCTTGAAAATACGCAAAAGCGGGGTGCTCAGTTGCTCATGGGTTTGCGCCATCTCCAAGAGAATTACCCCTCTGTCGGTGATGTTAGGGGATTGGGATTAATGATCGGAACAGAGTTCCGAACCTCTGAGAACAAACCGGACAAGAAATCAGCCAAAGCAGTTGTGCAGGCTTGTTTGGAATCTGGTTTATTATTGCTCACCTGTGGAACCTGGGATAATACCGTGCGCTGGATCCCACCCTTGATCGTCGATGAAAAACAAGTTGATCAGGCATTGGGTATATTTAATCAAGCAGTAGAACGAGTGACATCTGGTCCCAGGGTTGAATAAGCATAGAGAAAAGGATTAGCGTTTTGGTCATGCTGGTCAATTGACCAAATCAAGACCTTTACTGCAAGGACACATGAGCTATCTAGGGGGAATACAGGGTTATCTATAGTATCCCCCCCAGCAATCAAAGATAATTTGGATGTTGAGAGATTTTGTATGCCCCCTCTTAAATAAACAATGACCTTAAGGTAATTAAATTAATAAGGATTTATCCATGGCTCTCGTGAAGGATATTTTATACCGGGTCAGGTGGTTGATCTTGAGCGGCTGCAGCCTGGTCATGTTTTCCTTGATCGTTATTCTTGGGCTAACTGTACTGGATTTGGAATCGAGCACAGTTGCAGAGCAATCACAAACCCCACAACCTAGCCTGTACCCATCTGATAAACCAGTCGATACCGATGAATCAACTCCTTTTCAAGAGGCTACTAGTACTTTGCCACCAATCACCGAGACAATTAAGATCGAAACACCTATGAAAGAAATCGCATTTGTTCAGCAAGTGATCGATGGTGATTCGATCGAAGTGATCCTGGATGGAGCCGCGTATGACTTGAGGTATATTGGGATCGATGCCCCAGAAACAGGCATGCCTATATCCCGAGAAGCAGCGGAGGCCAACAGGCGCTTAGTAGAGGGGCAGATCGTTGAGCTTGAGCAGGATGTTTCAAATACGGATCAATATGGGCGACTCCTGCGTTATGTTTATCTCCTGGATGGGACACTTGTGAATGCAGAGCTGGTTAAATTAGGGCTGGCTGCTGCGATTGCATATCCACCAGATATCCTGCATCAGGAGATTATCAATGCAAGTGAACGTGAGGCAGTGGAAGGAGGAATTGGATTATGGGCACCCATAATGACACCCACTTTGGAGAGCAATCTTGACCCAAGTGAGTATATTCAGGTAGAGCCCAATTGTTCCCAATTTAATGCCCCGGGAAATGACAACCATAATAAAAATGAAGAATTTGTATGCATCGTAAATACCGGCCCAGAAATCGTTGAAATGGAGAGCTGGAGTATCCATGATGAATATGGATGGAGCTATCAATTCCCATCATTTTCCTTGGAAAGTGGTGCAAAAGTAAAGGTAATCACAGGCTGTGGGTCCGATACTGCTCAGGATTTATACTGGTGCAAGGAGGAAACAGCAGTTTGGAATAACGATGGAGATTGTGTTTACCTAATAAATATCGATGGAATAGAAGTGACAAAATATTGTTATTAAGAATCAATGGTTCGATCGAGGAATCATATTTCAACAAGGTAAATAGTTTGGGGGTAATTCGTTGACTGTGTTGAGCGAATCGGAAGGGGAAGAGCTGTTCAATATACCGACTTGATTGTGAACGACCGCTGACGAAAAAATAAAATCAAAGCTAAACCTGCACTAAAAGCATATAAAACAGCGCACATGATAAATAATCCATTCAACGGCATCCATCGCAAGAGTGCATATGCAGTGATCGGTCCCAAAGCGCTACCCAAATCACCGGCGGTGTGAAGTCTGCCAATCGCTTTTCCACGTTGAGATTGACTGACCAGATCACCAGTGCGAGTAGTCATCAGGGCTTGAATGCTCCCTCCAGCAACAGCACTGAAGCAAATGCCAATCAAGATAATTACGGGATTACTCTTGACCAACAGCAACAACCCCATTGCTCCAATAAGCAGCGCAGCAATGGTGGCTCCCCAGCGGTTGCCCAGTCTATCTGACAGCATTCCAGAAAGCGGCGCTGCAAACATGCTGAGGATAGTCCGCAATCCGAGCAGGACCCCAGTCACAGTCGCCACACCAAGAACGAGATGAGTAGCTGATAGTTGATCTTGAACCAATAATGCCAATGTCGCCGCTAAAACACCCGCAGTGATATAACGATTGATCCCATTCAGCGAGATAACTCCGTAGAATTCAAACCCTGGTCGCCATTTCTCCTGGGCGTTTTCTCGGGAACCGCCTTCATCTAGATCATCAAGAGGACGTGTCTCCGGTAAGAAGAAATAAGCGAACAAAGCACCAAAAGCAGTCACGGCTGCACCGATCCACATCGCAGTGGAGTAACCCCACAGATCAGTTAACCAGCCTCCCATGATTGCCCCAAGTGCGGCTCCGAGGAAAAACCAGGTCTGATAAAATCCTGTCCAACGTCCACGATCGTGATCCCGGGTAACGTCCAGGATAATGGTTGCCCCACCAACCCAAATACCCGACCAAGCCAATCCCCACAATAGTCTGCCGGCTAAAAGTGGCCAGAACCCGCTCGTGGCTGCGTAAATGGCCGTGGAGATGGCACCTATGAGCAGAGCTGGAATGAATAGCCGTCGTCGAAGGGAACGATCGTAAGCAATCCCAGCTGGTCCATTCAAGAATAATCTAATTATGCGATTAGCACTTAATATGATCCCCACCGCAGCTAAAGTAATCCCGGCTTCACTCGCATGCGTTGGTAATACGGTATAAAGAGTTGCATCACCCATCAACGATAGAGCTGTACCTAAACCCAGGGGCAGCAATACTTTTGCTGGATTGATCTTTGATCTTTGACTCGTTTGATTATTTTGGGTATCCATTTGATGAGTCCATCATCTGACTCAATTCTAACACCCTGGAACCCTTCAAAAAATAATCAATATGGGAATTATAATCCAGGAATTATTACCTTATTGGGCATCTTAATAAATTAAGTACTTTTAATTATCATTGATCCAATTTCCAAATAGCGCAGCAGAAAATTGAGCCAATGAACCCAGATGAGAATTTGATCCGTTCGTATAGAGAAGCCAATCGAAATGGTGACAATAAGAGGTTGGGATCACTTATTTTGAATAGGTCGTCACGTGGACAACGAATTTTTTCCCCATCCTTGTTTTGAATGATCACGTATGCAGGACAGGCAGTGTAGTTACTGAATTTGACTATTGATGAATCTTGGTATTTTCTGTTAATCGAACGCTCTCGAAACAAGTAAAATTCACCAAATTGAAAAGTCTCCGGGCGATTATATTTATCCATAGAAATATTTTTGAACCCTATCACCAACAAATGATTTTCCAATTATTTGTTCAGTGCTGTTTAGCATAGAACATCAACTGTGTATTGATCAATCCCATGCAGGGGTGAGATGTGGTCGATAGATGGGGTATACAACTGGGGGATAAGACGCGAGCTGAATACTTTGGCATCCCAGACAAACTACATGAAAATTTTAAGAATGTAAAACAAAAAACAGAACAAATGTGCTGTATAATTAATTAACATTCCAAACCTTGACAAGCAACCAATTTTTGACCAAAAGGTTTCCAATGCTGGATTATTATCGAACTCAAAGCTCAATAACTGATCCTGGCCCATATGCTGAACTTTTCGATCAGCTACCCGGTTCACCTGTGGATTTGATTGAATCAATCCATGGATTGATCATCCACAAACTGGTGGCTGAGGCTTATCATGTCTCCTTGAGCCAGAATCAACGATCAGAGCAGCACTTAATAACAATAAAACAAATCCTCCAACGAATACAAGATCTTGATTCAGCCCCTCTGACAGAAACCAGGAGCCCCGAGAAGCGATTGGTGGGTATGTGTCGTGATTTCGCGGTGCTGCTGACGTCTATGCTGCGGCACAACGGTATTCCAGCACGCATGCGGGTTGGATTTGCATCATATCTAGATCCTCAAGGGGTCATGAAATATGATCACTGGATAACAGAATACTGGTTCGAAAAAGAGGCACGCTGGATCCTCGCCGATGCTCAAATAGATGATATTCAACGCCAATCTTTCCAGATCAATATCGATGTAACCGATCTGAAATATGATCGTGATTTCTACCTTGCGGGAAGTGCATGGCAAAAAGCACGTGTGGGAGAGATCAAATCATCCTACTTTCGCTTCAGCGGAAATTGGAAGGGCTTTCCCTGCATCCGTGGGAACCTGCTGCATGATTTCCAGAGTTTGAATAAGATCGAGTTGAATCCTGGCGATAGTTGGGATAACTTTGCAATGAAAGCAGACAGGGATTTAAGCATCGATGATAAAGCTCTACTTGATCAGATAGCAGTGCTGACCTTGAATGGAGATCATTGCTTTGATGAGCTGCGCAATCTATACGATAGCATGCCGCGCAGCCAACTGATCTACGACCGTTTGCGTACATTGGGTATTGTTGATCCTATTCAGATGATCAACATTGATTCAATGATGAGATCAGATTCCAGTCGTCTAAAAGAATTAAGCATGGAAGAAAGTAAACAAAGTCAAATAACCCTGGATCCTGCTGAATATCAACCGTATGACCCTCCCGCGTACATGGACATCAACCAGTCTACTCCTTCTGACCCGATTGGCATTGGGGATATTATTGTGCGAGGTGCTTATCAGCACAACCTTAAACACATAAACGTCACGATTCCAAGGCATAAATTGGTTGTGATCACGGGTGTAAGCGGCAGCGGAAAATCCTCCCTGGCATTTGATACGATTTATGCTGAAGGCCAAAGACTGTATATAGAAAGCTTGTCATCCTACGCACGCCAGTTCATGGACCAAATGGAAAAACCAAAGGTAGATCAAATCACTGGTCTAAGCCCTACCATTGCCATTGAACAAAAAACTGTGAGCAAGAATCCTAGGTCGACTGTTGGTACGGTGACTGAGATCCTGGATTATTTGCGGGTCTTATATGCGCGCGTTGGGTTACCTCACTGCCCACAATGTGGTCGTGCGGTGCAGCCCCAAACAGCACAGCAAATCGCTGCTCAATTGGCTACACTACCGGTTTCTACGCGATTTCAGATATTAGCACCCAAGGTGCGCAACCGGAAAGGGACACATAAAATACTGATCCAGGATTTAATGCAATCGGGATTCACCAGGTTGAGGGTAGATGGAGACCTTATAGATTTGCAGGGTGCTGAGCAGAGGGATATCAATCTGGATAAGAATAAGAAACATCGCATCGATATATTGGTGGACCGATTAATTATCCCGGGAAATTTAGATGAAGAATTTAGACTGCGAATTGCAGATTCGGTTGAGACGGCTCTCCAGGTGGGCAGTGGGACGATATTCGTATTGCTGGAAGACGATGAGATCTTACTGAGTGAACATAATTCATGTCCCCACTGTGAGATCAGCTTTCCGGAGCTGCAACCACACCTTTTTAGCTTCAATTCACCCTTTGGAATGTGCTCAGATTGTAATGGGTTGGGGGTGAAGCTCCAGGTCGATCCGGATTTGATCATTACTAATCCGGATATCTCTTTGCTGGATGGGGCTTCGACATATCACGGAAATCTGCGCAAGAAAAATGGTAATAGATGGGGTGCCAAGATCCTGGATCAACTGGCAATCTATTATGGTGTCGACCTTGAGGAGCCTTGGAAAGACCTTCCAGAGAGATTTCGGCACACATATCTTTATGGTTCTGGTGATGAGAAGATTCCGATCCGTTATGAATCCAAGGATGGCTCGTGGCGAGGGGAGAGCAACCGGGAAGCAAAAGGTGCAATATTTCATATCAACCGTCTGTTCAGGCAAACAAAATCGGAGGGTTCACGGCGTTATTACATGCAGTTTATGAATAAACTACTGTGCCCCTCGTGTGAGGGGGAACGATTGACTCCGGAAGCGCGCTTCACGACTGTAGCTGACCTTCGCCTACCTGAGGTCACTTCATTCAGCATTGAAAAGGTTTCTGATTGGGTATCAGGCCTGCCATCCAGCCTAGATTCGGAACAGTATTTCATTGCCAAGGAGTTGATAGATGAGATCAATCAAAGGTTGGGTTTCTTAAAAAATGTTGGACTTTACTATCTCAGCTTGGACCGCCCCGCACCCACCTTATCAGGCGGAGAAGGTCAGCGCATCCGCTTGGCTAGCCAGATTGGCAGCGGCTTAGTTGGTGTTCTGTATATCCTGGACGAGCCATCCATCGGGCTGCATGCACGTGATCACCGGGCACTACTTGATACGCTAACCCATTTGAGGAATATCGGTAATACAGTTCTTGTGGTTGAGCATGATAATGACACTATGAGGACTGCGGATTGGATAATTGACCTGGGACCAGGACCCGGTATTCTGGGTGGGAAGCTGGTGGCTGCAGGTACACCAGAAGAGATTATCGCGGATCCGGAATCTCTCACCGGAAAGTACCTCTCTGGTGAGATAGTAGTCTTATCGCCAGGGGGATATACGAGGGGAGAGCCCCTAGGATGGCTAACACTGAAAGGTGCTCGTTTGCATAATTTGAAAGGAATTGATGCGCGCGTACCAGTGGGGGTCATGACATGCATAACTGGTGTCAGCGGGTCAGGAAAAAGCAGCTTGATCTCGAAGACCCTTCATCCTGCTTTAGCGAGGATATTGCATAACTCTCAAGCAGTTCCCGGACCTTTCGATGGATTTGATGGTCTCGATCAAATCGATAAGGTGATCAACATCACTCAGTCCCCAATTGGACGCAATCCGCGCTCGAATCCCAGCACTTATACGAAAGTAATGGATGAAATCCGAAAATTATATGCGTTGACTCCGGAAGCGAAAGCGCGTGGTTATAAACCTGGACGCTTCAGTATGAATACCAAGGGCGGCAGATGTGAGACATGCAAAGGTTATGGGACCAAGAAGGTTGAAATGCATTTTCTGCCAGATGTTTGGGTAACCTGCCAGGAATGTACTGGGAGGCGTTTCAACCGTCAAACATTAGAAGTAACTTATAAAGACAAGACCATTGCAGATGTGCTTGAGATGGATGTCCAGGAAGCGCTGGTCTTCTTTGAGAATATCCCTGCCATCGCACGCATCTTACGAACCCTGCATGATGTGGGTCTTGATTATATAAAATTGGGTCAGAGCGCATTGACCTTGAGCGGCGGAGAAGCGCAGCGGGTTAAGTTAGCGAAAGAGTTAAGCAGAGCAGCAACCGGAAAGACTCTCTATATCCTTGATGAACCAACTACAGGTTTACATTTCGCAGATATTCAGCGGCTGTTGGATGTGCTGTACCGATTAGTACAGGCGGGAAATTCTGTTATTGTGATCGAACACAATATGGATGTTATAAAATGCGCGGACTGGATCATCGATCTCGGGCCTGAAGGTGGTGACAAGGGCGGGTATATTGTCGCAGAAGGAACCCCTGAAGCATTGATCGGTATCGATGGAAGCTATACGGGATCCTTCTTGAAAGATAAATTGAAGGTGAGGGAGATCAACCACATTCATTGATGAGAGCTCAAGCAGCAATCAAGTAATCCATAAAAATGGTTGGGTGATCGTGTTGACGGTCGCAATCCCTAGATGAGAAGATAATTCCCTGATGAGCAAAAATTTCATATTTCAAATTGTTATTCACGCAGTGATACCGAGCAGCGAAATCCTACCGCGAGGTAGTTCGCTTCGGGATCGACGACATAACGATAGGCACTGCGGCTGAATGCAGGTGGATAACCCCAGCTGCCACCACGCAGGATGTGTTTAGGGGAGGAAGTGGATTGCGTTGTTGCGGTCCTGGTTTCTATCGGGTAATCCCCAAACTGATCTGCCACCCATTCCCAAACATTACCTGCCATATCGTATGCCCCACACCAGCTAATCCCTGCAAGAAAACTGCCCACCGGAGCTGGTTCTGGGAATCCATCGTCACAGTTGGTATCTGGATCATAGAGATTGCCTGCCTCACAAAAGAATTCATTTCCCCACGGAAATATGGAAGCTTGCTTGCCTCGCGCAGCATATTCCCATTGGGCCTCGCTTGGAAGCTCACCCCCCACCCAATTGCAATAATCTGCTGCATCCTGCCATGGCAATCCCGCTGCTGGATAATCAGCTCCATTGTAAGCCGGGTTGTTCTCCAAACGAGATGCTCGACAAACGCCAGCTGCCACGCATCGCTCATATTGCAAGTTGGTTACTTCAGTGCTGTCAATCCAAAATGGGTCGACTGTGACAGGAAATTGTGGGGATTCAATCTCAAACCAGTCTTGGTCGCATTTCTTCCATTGATTTGGGTATTGCTCACACATTAAGATCACTGATTCGATTTGATCCTCGCTGCTGCCCATTTGGAAAGTAGCACCTGGGACATAAACCATCAGCATCTCATCAGCCTCCCGGAATATATTGTCTCCAAGGCTGAAAGCCCTAGCAGTAGCAGCTAGAGTTGGGTCAACACTCGGAGGTGCAGGTGTTGGAAGTCCAGTTGGCGTTTCTACTGTATTCTCAAGAAGTATTGATGTAGCCGTCTGCTCGCTTTGTGAACATCCAACAATCAGGGATAACACCCCGATGATGATAATTAAGAATTTA
>DATKXE010000408.1:0-7342 GCA_035529195.1 Anaerolineales bacterium | reverse complement strand
TGTGCCAGAGCGCGCGCATAGCCGCGATTTGGTCCCTGAGTTTTGTCACCGGTGATTCTGGCCAAGGCATCCCAAATCTGCGTTCGATATGAGCCTTGACCTGGGTTCCTAATCCCAAGCTGAAGCGGCCATTGGAGGACTGCGCCAAATCCCAGGCCGTATAAGCAATCGTCGCTGGACTGCGTGCAAAGGAAACTGCAACTGCTGTCCCGAAATTTAGCTTCTGGGTGTGCTCAGCTGCTACGGCCAAAGGCAGGAAAGGATCATGAGTGGTTTCCGAGGACCACAAGGTATTGAATCCCAGTCTTTCAGCCTCTATCGCAATGTGTGGCACCGCTGGGAGCGGAACCGGGGGTAAGGCGGCATCAAGCAGCATATCATTTAATCCCATCTTAATTCAGCAACCAGGAACAAGCACAAAGCACCCAAAAATCCCACAGGATCTGCGTAAATTTAATTCATTAGATATGCCATGATCCACTGTGTGGTGGCTACTAATGCGTCCACATGTGTGCGCTCATAATTATGGGAAGCATCTACACCTGGTCCGATCAAAGCTAATGCCACATCACCACCAGCTCGCCAAAAGGCTTCTCCATCAGAACCATAGTATGGATAGATATCTACTTTATAAGGAATTTCAAAATCTTCGGCCAATTGACGCATTTTTTGGTTCAACCCATGGTGATACGGTCCACCAGAATCTTTTACACACAGCGTAGCATGGAATTCATCCGAAGTCTGGCCTTCCCCAATGGCAGCCATATCTACAGCAACTAGCTCAGCCAGATCGTTTGGAAATCCAGAAGCAGCACCATGCCCTACTTCCTCGTAATTGCTTATATGGAATGTCGAGGTCTGGGCGGGCTTTAACCCAGCTGCATGCATGGATCTGATTGCAGCGCAGATACAGGCAATACAGGCCTTATCATCCAAGTGTCGCGAACGGATAAAACCATCAACCATCTCCACCCGGGGATCAAAGGCCACAAAATCCCCGACCTGGATACCCAGATCTCGGGTCTGATCCGCATCCAAGGTCCGAGCATCCAGACGCACCTCCATACTGTCATCTTCTCGCTTCAGCTCATTGACTTGATTTCCGTATACATGCCCGGATGATTTGGTCAGCAAAATCGAACCCCGGAATGCTTCCCCTTGCGAACTAAAAACAGTGCAGCCCTCCCCTTCAACTGTATTCCATGCAAATCCACCAATGCGGGTTAGCTTCAATCGCCCATTGGGTTTGATCTCCTTGACCATTGCTCCCAATGTATCAGCATGAGCAGTGAGACCACGCGGAGAGTCTTGCGCGGCTCCATCCCAGGTAGCTACCAGGGCTCCTTTGCGGGTTAGAGAAGTTGACAAAAATAAGAAATCTTTCATCGCTTGGTCAACAACCTCAATTGCCTTCCCGGCGTAACCTGTAGGGCTGGGAGTGTTCAGCAAATTTACTAATAGATTCAGCAGATACTCCGTATCTATTGATGGAAGCTCGCTCATATTGGCTCCTTATTGCTTGGCTGGATGGATATTCTCAACCCCATTGATATGGTTGGTAATCACCGGCATATTCGGTGTTCCGGATTTTCGGGTTCATGGTTTAATTGATAGGTTTTGGAAGGCACAAAACCCGAAGATTCGGCTAAAAATGATGCCTAGCAAGAAAATTATACCCTTTGAATCTATCGCAGACAACGCAAATACCTTAGCCAGAGTTCTAAATTTACCTTAACTTATCAAATCATCGTTTACGGTATAATCGGCAGCATGGAAAGCCTCAATCAGGATGAAACACAACAGATGCAGCAGGGTGATGAGACCCAACCATCTGACAACACAGCTGAGCAAGCCGACACCGGGGAGGTTCTTGGAAATGAACCACCCACTGAAGAGGTGGTCGGGAAATCAAAGCGTTCCCTATCCTGGCCTTTGCTAATCATCATCAGCCTGACAGCTCTCCTGTTAATCGCTGCCACGAGCGCGGTTGGCGGTTACCTGTCTGGGATCAATGAGCGAACGAATTTTGAGGTAACTCAAGTCGCCCAGCAGGTTGAAGAACAATTTCAATTAGGCCTCCAGGATATAGAAGCCAAACACTATGAACTTGCCCGCCAGCGATTCGAGTATGTTATCAAACTCGATCCGAACTATCCAGGTGTCACCGAACAACTCGCTCTGGTTTTGCTTGAAATTAATACCACAGCCACTCCAACACAGGTCGCTACTCCTACTTTAACGCCCACACCCGATATGCGCGGTGCTGGTGAGCTGTTCTCACAATCTCAATTATTATTAGTGGACGGGAAGTGGACGGAAGCCATCGACACTCTGCTCAAGCTGCGCAAAGATGAGCCTGAGTATCAAACCGTTAAGGTCGATTCGATGTTGTATGTTGCCTTGCGAAACCGGGGTGTTGACCGCATCCTGCGCGAAGGTGATTTGGAGGGCGGTACGTACGATTTAGCTCTGGCTGAAAAATTTGGCCCATTGGATGTTGAGGCAAACAATATGCGCACCTGGGCGGACCTTTATAAGACCGGTGCTAGCTTCTGGGGTTTGGATTGGGGTCAATCCGCCTACTATTTCGGGCAGATTATTATTGTTGCACCGAATTTGCGGGACAATACAAACATGACCGCGGCGGAGCGTTTCCGCATCGCAACCATCAAATATGGGGATATTCTCGCGGCTACTAAGGAATGGTGCCTTGCACAAGCACAGTATGAAGCAGCATTCTCTCTGGGAGCAGATCCTTCCATTGAACCAACTGCCTCCTGGGTAACCCAGAGATGCACAAATTCTAAGAATGAACCAAAAAATACCCAGCCACCCCCACCACTTGAGAGCACTCCAACGCAAGAGGCTGCCCCAACCGAGAGTGCCCCCCCTGCGACGCAAGCTCCTCCGACAGAAGCTCCATCAACGGTAGCACCACCTACAGCAGGATCATCACCTGAACCAACCCAGGAATCCATTCCGAATCCAACACCATGATCTCTTTGGGGGAAACCACCCCTTATTGGGCACTCAGCCTTGCTTTCTGGCTGCATTTGCTGGCGACAGTTGCCTGGATCGGTGGGTTGGTCGCCTTGGTGATTCTGGTATTACCAGCGGCGAGAAAAAGTTTAGAACCCGAAACTTATGCCCGCTTTCTTGAGCAGCTTCAGCGCCGTTTGGACCCTCTCGGTTGGCTGAGTCTGGCTGTACTCCTGGCAACCGGCTTATTCCAAATGAGTGCTAATCCAAATTATGCGGGTTTCTTAAGTATTTCCAATCGTTGGGCAGCGTCAATGCTGCTAAAACACATCCTGTTCATCGGCATGATTGGCGTTAGCGCATACCTGACTTGGGGAATTCTTCCAGCTCTACGCCGCATCGCGTTAATGCGGGTCAAAGGTATGGATGCACAAGCTGCAGAGAAACTTCTAAACCGGGAAACGCAATTGCTGCGCATCAATCTTGTCCTGGGTGTTTTGATACTTGGTCTCACAGCCCTGGCACGCGCCGCATAGCTCCAGATTTAGACCTAAGGTTTTGGCGATTTGAAGAAGATATAGGGTTCACTTGGGTAATAATGGTAAAAATCACGCTCTGGAAATTCGCTGCGCAGAGCCTCATCTGATTGCTGGTTGCGGCTGAAGATAAAAATGAAGGGGGATTCCAAATCTGGAGTCTGCAAATCGAGCAATACACCATACTCCATCCAGTTCTTTGGATGCACAACAATAAGAGCGGGGGTAAGCTCAAGGGCTTGTTCACTCAGAAATGGTTGCAGGTCCGATCGGTCCATGCCATACAATCCGCGCAGGTTAGATAATCTCAGAGGCGTGTAATAGTAAATATTTCCGACCACCAGGATGGACACCAGGGCTGTAACCAGCAAGGGACGAAAGCGCATCCAACCTGTGTATGTCCGCCAAGATTCACCCGCAGCTATCGGCCAGCCAGCCAACCAGGCAATGCCTGCCCCAGAGAGCAACGTCAAACTGAATAATCCTTCAAAATAGTAGCGCGGTCCAAAAATCCAAGCCCCCACCCAATAGGCTGAATAAAATATCACCAGGCTTGGGAACACTGTACTAACCAGAAGCCCGCGCCAATTGCGTCGTAAGATCACCGCTAACAACCCAATCGGCAGAAATACCCACGAGTATTTTGGCCAGCCGAACAAATCACTATATCCTACTCGTAAACTAAACCGGGTGTTGATTCTGGCTAAATTAAAGCTGTGTCCATTCTCCGTCACCCCATGACCTGGACCGAAACCAAACTTGTCATATTCCCACCAGAGAGTATAAGGGTTTTGCAATGCATCCCCGGTTACTGCATATTGCCACAGGAAGATCAGCGCGCCAATCCCAAGAGCCAAACCACCGATTGCCACCACCTGCCGGCGGGTGTGCCAATCTTTTCGAATTAGTAAATAAATCCCGTGAATGGCAAATGGGAAAGCGACCGCGAGTGCGGTAAGCGGCCTGGTGAGCACCAGGACTCCCAATGTCAACCCGGCAACCAATACCGGCAATTTTCGGTCCGCGCTATTCTGTTCAGTAAAATTATCGACCCAAGAAAGTACAAAGGCCGTGCTTAAAACCAAGCCAAATGAGTGGGAGAGCAGCGACCCAGAATTCATCAGGAAAAATGGCGAGGTAAGCGTCAATACAGAAGCAATTACCCCCACCGTCTCACTAAAAACCTTCTTTCCCAACCGGTAAGTAAGCCAGACGCCTAATCCAGCGAACAGGGGATTGATCAAGGATCTGATTCCGAGCCGAACCCCAATCGCCAGCATTACAGGCCATCCCAGGGGGTATTTCCCAAACCGCTGTCCGTTGTGATCTACCACAAACGGGACTAAAAAACTTTCAGCTTGCGGGGGCGAGGCCACTGTTAGATTTCCATCAGCGATAGCCCGCGCTTGCCACACATACGCGATTTCATCTTCAAGATGAGGGATAGCTTCAAAATAGCGATTGGTGACATAAAAGGTCACCAGAATGGTGATCAAGCTGAGGACAAGGGCAATGCGATCCACACGAGACATGAAAATCGATTAAGTTTTTTCGCTATTCAGGCATTAATAGCCCGAAGCGCTTGAAGTGCCTGCTGATGTAAATATCCATTAGAAGCCAGTACACCTCGATTGTGAAGCAGAGTTCGACCAGCCGAAAAATCTAGAGGTCTGCCACGCAGATCACTTACCTGTCCCCCTGCTTCTTCAACAATCAATGAACCAGCTGCCTGGTCCCAAATCTTTTCCCGGTAATCCGGCTGGCGGGAGGACAGAAATCTTAAATACAATTCTCCCTCACCTGCAGCAAGCAGCATATATTTTGCCTGGCTATCCATTCGCACTGGATCGACTTCCACGGACAACTCTTTAGCTAAGTAATCCATCTGCCCAATGTTGGTATGCCCCGCTTCAAACGATCGTAATAACCGGGCTTGCTCCGCCACCTTGACCTGCGAAACCTGGAGTGGTTCGAATGCACCAGTGGCAGGGTCGAGGCAAGTTTGCCAGGCACCTTCACCCCTTACAGCTATTGCCAGGGTTCCACTCCCCGCCAAATCCGGTCTGGATCCATCTGCAATATTCGGGCATCCGAGCACACCAATCTGGACTTTACCTTTGACAATCAGGGCAAAAGCAACTGCATATTGATCTCCGCGCAGGAAACCCTTGGTGCCATCAATGGGATCGAGTGTCCAAAATTTTTCCGTTGGCTCACCAACTCCATGGTCTATCCATATGCAGATCTTTTCAGGGGTTGTCTGCGGGATCAGCGCAGACACAAACTCGGTCACCTGCGCCAAAGTATGCTGTCCATTAGGTTGGCGCAATTCTGAAGCATCCTCCTCTGCGACTAATGGCTGATCGGGGAAGTTCTCTGCCAGTGCCCTGCCCACCAAGGCTTGGGCAGCGAAATCAGCCACTGTAACTGGCGATTGATCTCCTTTGGTTATCGCTGGTGAGACCATTTTTGCCTGCACCTGCTTAACCAGCTGTGAGGCCTGGCGAACAATATCAATCGCAAATATTGTTTCAGGTCGTTTAAGGTTCAACATTTAGTGTGCACCCTTTTCAGCATCAAGGCTAATAACTGTGCTATTGTTTTTTGCCAAGTTTGACCAATCGCTCTCTGGGATCCCATGCAAATCATATGCCATAGCATCGGTGATGCGGACCGGGATGATTTGACCACTAGCATGCTCACCCTCCAGGATCGCCAAACCATCGATTTCAGGTGCATCACGATAAGTCCTGCCCATTGAAAGTCCGTCACCCTGTCCTTCTATCAGTACATCCAAAGTTTTTCCGACCAGCGCCTGGTTTTTCTCCAAGGAGATACTTTGCTGTGATGCCATGAGCCGTTCCCAACGTTCTTGTTTCACTTCACTGGGGACCGGATCACCCAAAGCCTCGCTCGTTGTACCTGGCTCGAAGGAGAATTGAAATGCCCCCACTTTGTCGAAGCGAATTTCCTCAATAAAATCCAGCAGGGTTTGGAATTCCTTTTCAGTTTCCCCCGGGTATCCGATAATGAAGGTAGTTCGCAGAGCAAGATCGGTCATTTTCTTGCGCATTTTCTCTATCGTGGTGTGCACCCACGCAATATTGGCTGGTCTGCGCATGTGCTTCAATACTCCGGGATCTGCATGCTGCAGGGGGATATCCAGATAGGGCACGATCTGCTCATGGGATGCCATAACATCGATCAGACGATCAGTCACGTACCCCGGATAAGCGTACATAATTCGAATCCACTTGATATTATTTCCACTGGCTGATTGATCTTCTTGTAACGCACCCACCATCTGCTCCAGAAGAACGGCTAATCCATTTTCCATGCCCAGATCATGACCATAATCGGTTGTATCCTGGGCAATCAGGATTAATTCACGCAGACCCTGATTCTGTAATAGTTTGGCCTCCTGCAGGATGGAATCTATCGGTCGGCTAACTGCCGTCCCCTTAATCAACGGTATGGAACAAAAAGCACACGGCCGGCGACACCCATCCGCAATTTTCAGATACGCACTGGCTCCTTGAACTGCCACCCGCAACACCCCCTCATGATCCACAACCGTTTGAGGAACATCTGGGAGCTGGTAAACAGGCTCTGGGTGTTTTCCCCGCCGTAATTTTTTTATCACATCAATGATATCCATCCAACGCCGGGTTCCAAGGAGCCCATCGATCCCTGGAACCTGTCGGGCAACTTCAAGGCCATAGAGCTGGGTCAAACAACCTGCTGCAATCAAATATTGGTCGTCCTTTTTCACAGCAGCCAATTCACCCAGCACAAGTAAAGATTCATCTCTGGCTGGACTGATGAAA
>DATKXE010000407.1:0-7348 GCA_035529195.1 Anaerolineales bacterium | reverse complement strand
TTGGAACCAACCCAGGGTGAAATCCCTGAACCGATCCGGATCATACGACAGGCGAATTTCTTAATCTCCTGGTCACCGCTTCTTCCGGTAATTTTCTTACTTCTGATGACAATTTTCGCTGTGCGGTCCCTCAGAGATTTCATATCCTGGTGGGGTGGATCACTTTTCACCGCGGGCATCATCAGCCTCACCTTGATGTTAATTCTGGTTCCTGCCGCAAAGTGGGCTATCGCTTCATTCAATCCAATGGATTTAAGCAGTTTTATTGGTCTGCAGGAATTATTCCTCCAAATTGGTTTTGCGGATTTATCCGGGGAGCTGCTGAATCAGCTGCTGATGTCTATTGTTATACCAGCCAGCATGCTCACCGCCATCGGGTTTGCTTTACTTCTGGGAGTATTTCTGCTCTCCCGGAATACCCCCAAAACAAAACCTCAACCGATCAACCCCACCGATCAGGCGAGCACGAATGGTACAAGATAAGGGTGAGTTCAATCAAACATTGACCGTACTTCCCCCATTACTCGTCGGCTAGTAAATACTTCCGCTGCCATTCATATAATTTATTTAAAGCTTCAATCGGGGAGAGTGTGTTCATATCCAATTGGTCCAGCTCCGCTAAGAGCGGGTTGGTTTCCGGAAAGAAAACCATCTGCTGCGGAACCTGAGGATCGATTCGCACCGCTTTTCCGGCAGAGGCTTCCAGTTGCAGCAGAATTTCACTTGCCCGCTGCACCACGGGTCCTGGTAAGCCAGCTAATTGGCCTACATGGATGCCGTATGAACGATCTGCACCACCCGGGACGATAGTATGTAAAAAGACAACCCGGTGTGCTGCCTCACTAACGGCTACATTGTAGTTGCTCACCCCGGGCAGCAGCTCTGCCAGCTGGGTCAGCTCATGATAATGGGTAGCGAAAAGTGTTTTTGATCGCAGGCTAGGATGGTTGTGGATATACTCAACCACTGCCCAGGCGATAGATACACCGTCGTATGTACTGGTGCCGCGTCCAATCTCATCCAGGATCAGCAGGCTCCGGTTGGTAGCGTGATGCAGGATATTGGCCATTTCCACCATTTCCACCATAAAAGTGGATTGCCCAGCGTATATCTCATCCTGCGCCCCGATGCGGGTGAAAATGCGATCCACCAAACCAATACGGGCTGACTCTGCCGGCACAAAGCTGCCAATCTGGGACATGAGGACGATCAAAGCCACCTGGCGGAGAAATGTTGACTTACCAGACATATTCGGTCCAGTGATGATGCGGATGCGCTCATTGGTTTCGTAAAATGCGTCATTGGGCACAAACCTCTCGGCGGTCATCATATGCTCAACGACAGGGTGGCGACCCTGTTTGATGTCCAGCACATCCTCAGCAATTACTTCTGGCTGCACGTAAGCATTGATCACTGCAGCCTCAGCCAGGCAGGTTAACACATCCAAACGAGCGATGATCCGGGCAGTAACAAGTAATTTTTCCGCAGATTCGCTGAACCGTGTGCACAGCTGACTGAAAAGGCGTCCTTCAATCTCGTGGATACGGTCTTCCGCGTTTAATACCAGCGTTTCATATTCTTTCAAATCCGGGGTAATATAACGCTCAGCATTGACCAGAGTCTGTTTGCGAATATATTCACCCGGAACTGATTCCACATTAGCTTTGGTCACTTCCAGGTAATAGCCAAATACCTTATTAAAGCCGACTTTCAGGGATTTGATCCCGGTTCGTTTCCGTTCTATTGATTCAAGATTTGCGATCCAATCACGAGCATGCCGCGAGCTTTCAACCACAGCATCCAATTCTGCTGAGTACCCCACCCGGAAGATACCCACTTTGCTAAGCGTTGCTGGGGGTTCATCTTCCAGCGCTGTTTCAAGCAATTTTAATTCTTGCTGGCAGAGACGAAATCTTTCAGTCATCTCCGTCAAAGCAGGTTCACCTTCAGGCAATAATTTCTTAATTTCAGGCAGCTGCTTGAGCGTGCTGCGGACAGCAACCAGATCACGCGGTTGGCCATTTCCACTAACAACCCGTTGGGTTACACGTTCCAGATCAGCCAGCGGTTTTAACTTGGAACGCAAATCCGCTCGACTGAGCCCATTGTTGACATAATAAGCCACACCAGCTTGCCGCTGCTGGATCTGTTCGACGTCAAGGAGTGGTTTACTCAACCATTGAAAGATCAAGCGCTTGCCTATCGGGGTAACCGTATGATCCAGCACTCCCAACAAGGCACCTGCCTTACTGCTTCCCCGAATAGTCTCAGTCAACTCCAGATTGCGGCGTGTGGCTGCATCCAAAGTCATGAATTCTTTCAGCTGATAAGTAGATAATGCTTTGAGCAATTTGAGGGCTGTAGGTTGAGTTGCCTCCAAGTATTGAACAATACCCCCTGCAGCAGACATGGCAAGCGGTAATCCCTGAAGTCCATAACCATCAAGGGAGACCGTTCCGAAATGATCAAGCAGCACCTGGCGGCAGCGGTCAGTCTCAAATCGCCAGCTTGGCCAGGAAGTAGCAAAGCCAGGCAATCCATCATCGATCGAAACGCCATCAGAATGCAGGATTTCCGCAGGGTGCAGCCGCATCAGCTCAGCTCTGAGCGTGGTATTAATATCGCTGCTTTTTATCTCGGTCGTGGCAAATTCTCCAGTGGAGATATCTACATAAGCAACTCCTGCCCGATCATCCTGAATAACAGCACATGCCAAATAATTATTGGCATCTCCGGGCAATAAACCGGGTTCCAGTATCGTCCCCGGGGTGATCACACGTGTGACCTTCCGAGGGACCAATCCTTTGATCGGTTGATCGCCGACCTGGTCACAAATCGCCACATGGTAACCTTTATCGATCAAACGTGCTAAGTAATTCTCCATAGCATGATATGGGATACCGGCCATGGGAATTCGCACGTCCTTGGCTACATTTCTGGAGGTCAGGACGATATCCAGTTCACGAGAGGCAGTTTCTGCATCCTGATCGAATGTCTCGTAAAAATCTCCAAGACGAAAAAACAGGATCGCATCTGGATACTGGCTTTTAATTTCCAGATACTGCTTGCGAATCGGGGTGACATCCTTCGAACCAGCCATGTGTCCATTGTATGATGAGCGCCAAGAATCATCAAGCTAAATCCAGGTATTAATAAACAAGAAAGTTGCTTCGATTCGAGTTGCATTATTTTGTTCTTAATCATATAATCAAATCACTATACTCATTCAAAAAGGAGATGTATCTAATGGCAAGCGTAACGTACGACCACGTGACAAAAAGCTTCGGCGAAGTATTGGCGGTCAACAATCTTAACATCCAGGTTGAAGACAAGGAATTTCTTGTCTTGGTTGGCCCATCAGGTTGTGGTAAGTCCACAGCACTGCGCTGTCTGGCCGGTCTGGAAGATATCACTGAAGGCCAGATTTTGATTGGCGACCAGGTTGTCAACGACACCCCCCCCAAAGATCGGGATATCGCTATGGTGTTCCAATCATATGCGCTTTATCCACACATGTCTGTATATGACAATATGGCATTCGGACTCAAGCTGCGAAAGACACCCAAAGAGGAAATCAAGAAAAGGGTAAAAGAAGCTGCCGAAATATTAGGAATTGAAAACCTGCTCGACAGAAAACCCCGCCAGCTTTCTGGTGGGCAGCGTCAGCGAGTTGCGGTAGGACGGGCGATCGTGCGCGAACCCAAGGTATTTCTCTTTGATGAACCACTATCAAACCTGGATGCCAAACTTCGAGTTGAAACCCGTGCCAATATCAGCAAACTGCACCAGCAGCTGCAAACCACATTTATTTATGTGACCCACGACCAGGTCGAGGCAATGACCATGGCCTCTCGCATCGCAGTGCTTGACGCGGGTCTCTTGCGCCAACTTGACACACCACAGAATTTGTATGATCACCCGGACAATCTTTTTGTAGCCGGCTTCATCGGTTCACCAGCCATGAATTTCTTCCCCGGAACTTTGCAGCAGAGTGATGGCAAATTAGTTGTGGATGCCGAAGCATTCGTTCTTGAAATCCCTGAAGATCGAACATCGGTTTACCAGGATCATGTTGGAAAACCAATTATTTTCGGCATCCGCCCTGAGGACATCATTAATCCCGAATTTGCCCCGCGCGGTATCATCGCCCAACCGGTGGAGACCCAGGTAGATATTACTGAATTGATGGGAAATGAGATCTTCCTCTTTTTGAAATCTGGAAAACATGATTTTGTCGCCCGGGTAGATCCTCGTACAAAGACAACCATCGGTCAACAGATGCAGCTGGTCTTTAACATGGACAATATGCATATCTTCGACCGGGAAACTGAACTATCTATTCGTTGATCTCCCGAACAATAACCAGATCGGATAGTTACGAAAAAAGAAATAGTCATAAATATACAAATTGGGCGTAGAGCTGTCCCTCCAAAGTTGCTCTACGCCCTTTAATCAGCTTATTTCAAGGATAATTCAATGCCCTTTGATTACATCCCCCCCCTCCTGCGAGATTCTTCCTCTAAAATCATCCTGCTGGTTATGGATGGCTTGGGAGGTTTGCCAATCAGGCAGGGTGGACCCACAGAATTAGAAGCTGCCCAGTCTCCGCACATGGATCAGCTGGCCTCTGAAGGAGTGCTTGGACAGGTCACACCCATCCGCCCAGGCATAACGCCGGGATCAGGGCCTGCCCATCTTGCACTCTTCGGGTACGACCCACTCGAATATGAAATCGGGCGGGGTGTGCTCGAGTCAGTCGGTGTTGGTTTAAAAGTTGGCCTGGGAGATATCGCTGCCCGGGGAAACTTCTGCACCCTCGACGATAATGGCAATATCTCTGACCGCCGCGCTGGACGGATTCCTACTGAAGATGCCATCCCGCTGGTCGAACGTTTGAAGATGGTCAAAGTCCCAGGAGTATCAACTGAAGTTCGCCATGTGAAGGAATATCGATTTGCAGTCGTCATGCGAGGGGATGATCTCCACTCGGATATCCTCGATACCGATCCCCAACGCACCGGCGTACCACCGCTACCTGCGACCGCCCTCTCCGCCTCAGCTGAACCGACCGCCCAACTCTTTAACCAATGGATTTCCAAGGCAAATCAAACCCTGGCTGATAACCCAGAAGCCAATGGAATGACCCTGCGCGGTTTCTCAACTGACCCCAGGTTGCCGACATTCAAGGATTCTTTTGGCTTGAAGGCCGCGGCCATATCCGTCTATCCAATGTACAAAGGGGTTGCCAGTCTAGTCGGTATGCAGGTGATCGATTTCAAAGGTGAGGCGCCAGAAGATGAGTTTAATGCCTTAAGAGATGCCTGGGATGAATTCGATTTCTTTTTCATCCATATCAAGAAAACGGATAGCAAAGGGGAAGATGGTGATTTTGAGGGTAAATCAATGGTGATCGAAGGTGTTGACCAGGCTTTGCCGCAGCTGCTCGATCTCAAACCTGATGTATTGATCATCACTGGTGACCATTCTACCCCCGCGCGAATGCGCACCCACTCCTGGCATCCGGTCCCCTTCTTACTATGGGCTCCAGCTACGGTCAGACCGGATGACCAGAAAAGTTTTGGTGAGCGTGCCTGCGGCCGCGGTGGATTAGGTAATTTCCCCTCTGTGAACACACTACCTCTGGCGCTCGCTCATGCTGGGCGATTAGAGAAGTTCGGGGCGTAGCTGGAAGGTCTACAGGGCGTCAGCTCAATTGCCGCTCTGTTTTAATTTCCATTTCCGCTGGTCTTGGTGCGGAAACCAAATCCAAGCACCAGGCCACCTGCAATCGAGAGCAAGCCGATCGCGATGAAAGCATCCCGCCAAAAACGCTGGGGGAATAGGCGGATCAAGGTATCCGAGAATCTGAAAACCCAGGTGCCTGAATCAAAGAATATCTGGTGGAAGAATACGAAAAGCACACTGAAAGCAATCAGTACCGCTACCATCACCACGGCAAGTACGCCGACAGTGATCCACCCACCCCGGTAGAGACCTTGTTTGAAAGTCTCCCTCCAACCCCCAAAGTAGGCCCACAATCCTAACACGAAGATACCGCCTAGGCTGATGTACCAGGCAATGAGCGCGGACTGAACTACCTCTTTCACATCCAGCATATGCTTCAGCTCACGGGAGTTGTAAACCTGCGTACCATCGTCAAATTTCAACTCTTCGAGGAAGGAAATACCACCATCATTAAGCAAATAATCCAATGCGATCATTGACCAATACAAGCGATCTTGTTGTGTAAATCCATAGGGATCGGCTGGGAAATTTGGGGTGCGGTATTCCAATTGGACGAAAGCTGGGGTCAATAAGAAGCGTACAGAAGTTAGGATTATCATCACCGGTACCAGTATCGCAACCACCCAGGATAACCAACTTCGGCTCGCCGGGTTCTTCTCTACGCGCGGATTCTCTGTCATTGCAAAACCTCCATGTCTCCATACAGCATAAATCGTAGGACCATATTATTCGTTATCCACTCGATGGGCGCCAGATCATCAGTGAACACGGTTGTTGGCTCAGGTGTCGCTTGTAAATTTAATGCGGTAACCTGCAGCGATTCTAATAAGAGGGGGTGCACATCATCCCGATCTGATAATTCAAATAGATTCAGGTATAAATTCTCGGTAGAAGTCGGTGCCTGGGTTGCATAGATAATGGAATTAAATGTATCGGGCACATCCATGATGTACACTGAAGGAAATACCTGGCCCAGGGTGGTGACGATCCCGTCAATCAACCTGCGGTCGCCAGGAGCGCGACCCACATTAATCGCCACTGTTCCCTGTTCAGTTAAACGATCGCTGACTAACTGGAAGAATTCTACCGTTGTAAGATGCCAAGGTATATATGGCGGGCGATAAGCATCAAGCACGATCAGATCATATTTTCTGGGACTATTTTCCAGTCCCCATCGTCCATCTTGCGCGATGGCGTTCAGATTCGGCTGGTTCATATCAAAGTATTGTTCTCCGATCTGAATTATCCGGCCATCGATCTCATAACCATCGATTGGAATCGGTCCTAGGACTTCTGTTGCCTGCCGAGCTGTAGTTCCAGCCGCCAATCCCACGATCGCTATACTTTGAATGTCCTGCACAGAATAGGATGGTTGGTTGAAAAAGGGGGCTGCCAAAAATTGCTTCCAGGGACCATAATAGTTGATCTCAGTTGGGTGATAAACCGAATGGATGCCCTGGCCTTCATTCAACCTCAAATAACGATAACCATCCACTTCCAGCACCTGGATGTAATTGTATTGTGATTCAGTTTCAAAGATCTGTCCTGGTGTAGATTTTACACCCTGACCAAAGCCAAAAATCATCAATAGCAGGATCACCAG
>DATKXE010000406.1:0-4813 GCA_035529195.1 Anaerolineales bacterium | reverse complement strand
TTTTGTCCATTCTAGCCTTCTTCATAGTTTGCAAGGTGCATTATTCCCGGTGGCCTTAATACCCGATCTAATTAAGAAATACCTCAGCGGTTCTTTTTTTCAATCTGGGAGGAAAATTATAATATTCAACCCCACGATGGTAAGAGAACAATTCGGACGCATGGCGCGAATTACGAAGAAGCTGAATTATTGCTTATTTCTGATGTGACCTTAAATTTGAGATCACCTGACTAACTTATGATATTAATTGCGTTCTTATAGAGTACCTATTATTCGTATGGCGCGGTAATCGTTACGACTTTAACGTTCATTTGTTTTGTCGGTAAATCCAACTGGATTCCCCTCAGTTAAATGACCAGCGCCCCTTGCGTAGCCCACTAGCAAGTGCGAGCGGAATTCGCCTGCCCTCCGAAGAGGGGATCCCACAACTTCCTGAAAATTGTCCCCTTTATAAGGGATTCGAAGTCAGGAACTTAATGTGTCTATCGAGCCCACCTGATATTACCTGTAGTGAAGCACACAAGTGAAAACATACCACTCAAGGGAAAGTGAAACATACCACTTAAGGGAAGTGGTATACATCTAAGAAAAAATATAAAGGCGCCCCCGGAGAGATTCGAACTCTCAGCCTTCTGATTCGAAGTCAGCATGTAATGGTGTCCACACAGAGCATTGTGTGCATTGTGTGCATAGGTTACACAAAAATCGGCAAATTTTGTCCACATAGAGCATTGTGTACACCTGCCTGTCCTCCGAAGGGGGAATATCACCGGCTCTGCACCCGCGTTGCACCGGGAAAGGCGACTCGACTTATCTAACAAGCCCTTAAATTTATACAACCTACAAAACAAACACTATCGAGATTTGTAGAAAATTAATGGGGGTTTTAATCTTATGGGCAGCGTTAGGATAAAAGGAGTTATATACCTCAAATTTCCCTGTGGTGATCCCTCTGGTTTCGACTAACAAATTAAATGAGTACACGCCAAATAATTCTTCCTGATTAGTATAGTTGAAGCGCTCAATAAACCCATTTCAATTAACAATCGCCTATTTCTATCTAAATAATACTTGCTAACTTTCGTTCAATAGATTACCTGGAACCAAGATGGTGTATTTTGCTTGTCACCCATGTTCCCAGCCAAAGAAGGCCAGCCAGCAGTAAGACAGCCAAGTAATCGATTATAGGGATACGGATGATCTCATTTATGTTTGCCCAACCTCTCTCATTGTAAATAATTAGAACTGAGCTAATATACACACCCAATAAGCTCCAACGCACCCATTGGGATAATTTCAGTCCATGCATCTGTGTTATCACCAGAACCCCTCCAAACCCGAAAGCAAACATAGGCCACAGACTGTTGCCCTGCATGATTGCTACCATAGTTCCGTGGATGAGTACTCCCACCTCCAACGTAAACGTCCACCAACGATTTAAATGTATACGTGTGAAGAATAAGCTACCTTGGAGCAGGAGTAGGAACATATAGAAGAAACCCGCAAGATGTCCGCTTGTAGAAACGGTCGGGTGATACCAGAAGGTATAAATTGTCGCCCACGCAAAAAAGTAACCATGATATTTACGGGCGACACGAATGATATTTTTGGATAAAGGCAGAGGTTTGCCGAAGAACATTCCTCGCCGATTGTTTTCCATCAACAACACCCAGACTAGCATAATAATCACGGACACTTGTGAGCTCCATATGGAAACGTCTTGTGCTAATCCGTCATACCATAGATGGGTCTGAAGCATATGAAGTAGGATAAAGAATGCGTTTATACTCAAAGCGAGATAATTGACTTTATGCAGCTTTGTAGAATATTTCTTAATATGTGTTTGAGCGTAATAGATCAAACCCCAAATTGATAATTGGTGCAGTAAATAGAATCCCCAGGCAGTTGCTCGGGTCCAAAATGTGGGGTTAGGCAATTTCCAAAAATACCATGATGCGCCTTGATCGGGGGCAAGTTGAATTTTATCCAAGTGCGATCCGAACCACCAGATCAAGCCTGTGAATAATAAGCTAAATATGATCCCGATCCATACTGCAGTTATGTCAGACCGATTGGTAGTTTTATTTTCTTCTATTAAATTATCTGGTAAAGCCATAGCAAAGACTCCTCTTTATATGTATAGATCGTAAGTTTTTAACCTTTTTAATTATGGGTTAATCTTATTTGATAATATATTATTTTTGTTATTTATGAAAGGGATTAACAAATCACTAATACAAGTACTGTGCTTATGTTGTAAAGAAAAACCTTTTTGTCAAAGAAGACAAAAAGTAGAACCATTCTCACAACCAAAAGAAAACGAGTCCAATGCTCTGATTTAGCTTCAATAATCCTATGCTCTACTATAAATCTGGATCATCGTAAAAAGACAGAATGAAATTAATGCTTAAGGAATTGCCCTACACTTTTCAGGTAATTACGTTCAAATCCAATCTCGTTAAAATCCCCTCAATTGCCCAGACCACGGCGGTTGGGCGCCTGATTTAAACTCTTCCACACTGGGGCCTGCTAGGTTTGCGAGCCTTTTCTGGCCGTATAAATAGCTCGCGACTAGCACAAGAACGGTATATGGCCACCCCATGACAAGACGGACAGTCCCCAATGCGTCTATTTCGTTTTGTGTAAAAAAGAATAATTCAACTACAAGACGTATCCCAAATAGAATTCCCCAGAACAATGTCACCTCACGATAAGCTGGTAGTACCTTAGGGTGCCAATACCAATTTGCCGGCCAGCGGCGAGTGAGCATACTCGAGTATGCCGCTAGCGGTCTCTTTAAAAACGCACTTAATACACATCCCACAATGGTTAACCCGCCAGTGATAAAACCAGGAAGATAAAATCCACTCGCCGATCCACTCAGGTAGGCAAAGAATCCCGCCAGTAGCGCGCTCCCACCACCGCCAGCCGCAAAGGCAAGTGATTGTCTCTTGAAGAGACGGAAAACCATTACTGCACCTGCCACTCCCAGTGAAATTACCACTGCCATGTTTAAACCAAGGAAGCGGCTGCCGACAATAAAGACCAGAAGCGGGATAAGCGCGTCAATAATGCCCGGTCCCCTGCCGGAAAAGACAAGTTTCAGTTCATCCCATAGCTCATTGAGCTTATCCATCCGCGTGCTTACCCATCCAGAATTTTTTCCAATCACCTTTGCTTGTATACAAAGCAATAAGGATATACAGACTGGCGGTAAAGAAACCCAAGACCATCATCAGGAAGACCCAGAAAAGGATCTGGGGAACAGATCTTTCCCGATAGATGATCCAGGCAGAAAAAAGCGTAAAACCAGTATATAAATCCACCAAAGAAACAATTCCCCATGGATTACGCAGTATCTCACCGCCGTCGCTACCAAAATCACCGGTTGTAAAGCCGAAGACAAGAACTGCAGTCATAGCAGCAACGCCAAGCGCAGCAATAATTTTTCCTGTTTTCATCATTAATCTCTATAACATCAGGATCAATCCAAATATCAGTTCAGTAGCAAAGCTGATGATATTTGATGATACGGCTGATTTATCTACGATAATAGAAACTCCGCGCACCAGTGCCATTGCCAAATACATGATACCCAGCATGGCATAGGTTTGCTTTTGATTATAGATCTGGGCGGCAACCCCCAGCCCAATGAATAACGCACCCAGAATTGTCCTGACCTCCGTGGTACCCCGACCGCCATTCACGGTCAATCCGGTGAATTCCTGCACTTTCAACGGCCAAAACAGGGAAACCACTCCGGTAATCACTGTCGCAATATTGATCGCATACTTTAATAATTGTAAGAACATATATTCAACCCTTCCATTCTGTGAAAATTATTGTTTTTTTCCGGGCGGCATTGGAATAAGGACCGGTGTATTCATCTTGTAATCCTCATAATCCGCCTGCCCGCCCCATTTTTCATCCGCGCGTTTTTCAAGCATCGGTACACCACTGATCCTGGTGAGAAGCAAGGTCACAAAGACCGGTGAAATAAGTGTCACCCACTGCCAGCCCCTGAGAACGGGCAAGGCAATGATGGCTACTCCTGACCATAGCATAATTTCCCCAAAATAATTGGGATGCCGTGACCAAGCCCAAACGCCTGACTGGATGAATTTACCCTTATTCGTGGGGTTTGCTTTGAACTTGCTCTTTTGGCGGTCCGCAGCTACCTCGATTGCAAATCCCGCAATCCACAACAGAGATCCAATGACTGCAAAGGCATCCAGCGGAACGCTTCGTTGGGATGTGATGGCTGCCAGTGCAGCAGCAAGTGTGAAAGTCACCCACAACGCCTGGAGGGTCCAGGCAGACAGGAAGCGTGCAAATGATTTTTTGATCTCGCGGAATCTTCGGTCTTCGCCGGCTGCCTTCACTCGTTTGAACAGGAATGTTCCTAATCTGGCAGCCCAGGTCACTACCAGTACAAGGATGAGCAATGTGCGCGCATCGAGCTTACGGCTAAGTATGGCGGATAGGATTGCCGCGGATATATAGGTGATGCTGCCTGTGAGATCGTAGAATTTCTCGGTTCGTTTAAGGTATGAAGGAACGAACACGAGCCACTGGATCAGGTATACCAAACCCACGGTCAAGGCAAACAGCGGGATATTGCCTACCATCACACTTTTCTGGCTTCCAGCAAAAGCGACAAGGATGCCAACAGCTGCGGCAACCGCAACGGTTAGATATGAGTTGAGATCTTCTTTTTTCATTGTATTGCCCTCTCGGAAACCAACGCAAAACCCACAGCGCCGGGTCCAATGTGGGCGCCAATGACTGGAGTAATGTCCATTGAATATATTTT
>DATKXE010000405.1:0-5752 GCA_035529195.1 Anaerolineales bacterium | reverse complement strand
AAGATGCCATAAGCGTAGCCGCTGTCATTGCCCAGCTGCGGCCAACCGGGACGCAATTGACCATCGTGCTCATAGACCCAGGTATTGACTTTGCCGTATACTGCCCCGGTGGCAATGATCTCCAGGGTGCCATCCTGATCCAGATCGGAGACTGACAATCCCCGTACTTCCAATCCAGCGGTGGGCTGCTGCGGCCATCCTGGCGCAAAGTAGCCGTTCAATTCATAGACGGAGACATAACCACCACCATGCGCAGTTACGATCTCTGAGAGGTGATCGCCATCCACATCAGCCACTATTATTCCCGGCCAGGTACGCCCACTGTTTGCTGCACCCGGTTGGCTGCGGTCGTGCCCCGAGGCTGTCCTCCAGATCAGGTTGCCAGTTTCACCATCCAAAGCGACAATCGAGTAGGCCGACCCGACCACCTCATTACGACCATCACCATCCAGATCAGCAGCCGCGGGTGAGCTGTACCAACCCGTTTCGCACCAGGAGGCATAGCAGCCGCCGCGCTGCCATTTGAGAAGCGGTGCGGTAATGCCCGATTGGTTGTGGTATTGCTGAACCAGCGGGAGGAAAACGCTTGCAGCTCCAGCACCTGGATTTGCTGCTGCGTGAAAAGGGGCAAATATGAGTGCCAGTGACAAGAAGATCACGAAGAAGTAAATTTTGTGAGTTTTGATCATGATCAAGTTAATTAAGAAAATTTCACCCTTATACAATATCCAAATTTGCCTGCCGGGTCAATAGGGAATCCGGACTATGGCGGAAAAGATAAAAATATCTCATTGGGAAGTCACTTCATAAGACAAAGCCAGGGCTGTTGATGTCTATATCTGAAGAAATAGATCATCTACCACCCGGTATATTGCGGGGGTACTATTGGGGTTTATTCAGAATTTATAAAGAGGCTGTCCAAAAAGCAGAGAAATGGAGCAGGAACGCAGAGGGGGCGAAGAATCCTTGTTGCGGTTGACTTCCGAGTAAACAAACCATTCAATAATTGCGTGAGTCTTGAGAGACTCTTCGCTCCGCTCAGTGACATTTTTTTTGGACCTTTGCTCAATCTTTCCAATATAAATGAGACTCTTTCCCCTGGTCAGTACGACCAGGTAGCAGTTCCGCCCTGCGGGGGACAGGGTTACGCTCGAGGGTGACAGCCTCCTGGTTGTGGGAGGGTGTATACCCGAGATAAAATTTCCGACACCCAGTTATTCAGGCGCTTATTTCCCTTTCAAGGTACCAGCGAATCTGAAGTACTCATCATGCGCCGCACCCCTGGCATTGCCAGGGAATTGAAGATGTCATCCATTTGCTCTGGCGAGTACGGCAAGTTTTGTTCAAGCCACCAGGTGATCATTGTCAGCAGGGAACCGGCTAAGAAATTTGTGATTACGGGTAATGGGATTTCATCTCCAATGGTAGGAAATTGGTTGAGATGGACCTGGATGTGGTTTTGCATATGCTGGCGGGCGATATCTAATATGAGATCCCCGCCGCCACTTTCCGCCATAGCCATGTACAGCTCTTTGTTATTGCCAGCATGGATGAAAAATTCAAGGCTGTGTAATAAATGTCCATGATCGTCGTCGCTTGCTCCAGGAGAACGCATGTGGCGGTGTAAGTCATGGGCGAGTTCATCAAACCCGCTGAACAATAAATCATCTTTATCGCGGTAATGAGCATAAAATGTTGACCTACCTACGTTGGCACGATCAATGATGTCTTGAATGGTGATTTTTTGATAGCCCTTTTCCAAGATTAATGAAACAAGAGCGTCTCGGAGAAGTTGGCGAGTTCGCTGTACTCGCCGATCAGGTGTTCTGGTGTTCATTTTTCACCTATTGATAAACAATTTTGTATTTTTGTTCACTAATGAACAAAATTTGCATCTTAGTTGTTGACTTCAGGTAAATGGTTCTGTATACTTTCAAAATAATCGAACATTTTGTTCAATACTATACATATTATACACAAAGATAATTCGTCGGAGTGAGTCAATGAAATCACCGAATCAATTAACTGGGGACAGTTATGTAGCAGAAACCAAGGGCCACACCATCCATTCCTGGGCCAGATATTACGATATGGTGGTCGGTATCATTTCTCTGGGGCGAGAAAAAAAATTCCGCCAAGCTGCCCTTAAACAAGTTGCCATCGAACCTGGAATGAAAATCCTCGATGTGGGCTGTGGTACTGGAAGTCTCACAATCGCTGCCAAACAAAACCAGGGTGTTGATGGCACGGTGGTAGGAATCGATCCAAGTTCCAATATGATCGATCTTGCCCAGCAAAAAGCTGTAAAAGCAGGCGTTGAGGTCGATTTCCAGGTCGGCGTTATAGAAAAAATTGAGTTTGAGGAAAACCATTTCGATGTGGTGCTCAGCAGTCTGATGATGCATCACCTGCCAGACGAGTTAAAAAAGAGCGGTTTGCAGGAAGTGTACCGGGTTCTGAAACCCAATGGCACAATATTGATCGTTGAATTGGATCCAAGTGCTTTCAGTTTGGCATCCCTTGTGCATGGTCATTCGGCGCAACTATCTGCGCAACTGGAAAATACTCGCCGCTTCATGGAGACTACGGCATTCGGTCCGGTTGAATTTGGAAATCTTAGCATTAGAGGTTTCTCTTACCTGAGAGGAAAGAAATATCAGTAACTCTAACCGGGAAATAGAAAATGGGAAATAATTCAGATTCTCAACATCATCACCCTGGTGATCACGATCACACTCACAAACATCATTATTTGCCTGAGTGGATCACCTCCAAGCTGTCAATTCTCGGTCACAGCCATGATCATCGTGGACTAGCGTCCGAAAGGGCTTTCCGGGAAAATGAGGAAGGTATCCGCACCGTTTGGATTGCATTGAGCATTCTACTGGTCACAGCGCTCATGCAAATGGTGATCGTGTATTACAGCAGGAGCGTATCATTATTTGCTGATACAGCGCACAATGTTGGGGATGGATTGAACTCAATCCCATTATTAATTGCTTTTTACCTGGCTCGACGAATACCCACGCGTCGTTATACTTACGGCTTTGGACGGGCTGAAGATGTGGCTGGAATACTCATTGTCCTTTCAATCGCAGCGAGTGCTGTGATTGTCTTTTCTCAAGCCATTCAGCGCCTGATGAATCCACAACCACTCACCAACCTGGGCTGGGTTGCTGCTGCAGCCCTGCTGGGGTTTTTAGGCAATGAGGGGGTTGCGATTCTACAGATCAGAGTGGGACGGAAAATTGGTTCTGCTGCGATGGTTGCGGATGGATTGCATGCTCGTACAGATGGGCTGACCTCTTTGGCTGTGCTGGTAGCCGCAATCGGGTCCTGGTTTGGTTATCCAATGGTAGATCCCATGATCGGATTATTAATCGGCATCGCGATCGTCCTGATCACCTGGGATGCGATGAAGACGATCTGGTACCGGTTGATGGATGCTGTGGATCCCGAGCTGATCGATAGCGCTGAGAAGGTAATCTCAAAAAATGCTGGTGTATTGGAGATAAGAAGAATTCGAATGCGCTGGGTGGGGCATTGTCTGCATGGTGAAGTTTATATTACTGTGAATCCGGATCTGAAGACATCCGAGAGTCACCAGATCGCTGAGCAAGTTCGCCACTTGCTTTACCACGAATTCCCTGATCTTACGGATATTAATGTGCATGTTGATCCCGGGACCGGTGTTGATGATGCTCATCACGAATTGACAATCGGGCACGAACCAGTGCCGACATTGACCTTCAAAGACTAAATGCCGGGTACCCAGCGCTCTTATGGACGATCCGATAGCATTCAATCGGAACAGCCAGTAAATTCAACATGGCACAGCACCCAATCGTTTGCTGTAAAGACAATTTTTCCCGCAGAAATCCTCAAATCAAAAATCATTCAAGCAGCTGATTAGTTTCATCTCTATCCAGTGATCAGGGAATGATCCTTAGGTAAGTGATCGCGGTATAATCCAAGGCATAATCATAAAGCCCACGGAGGTAGGATGAGCGAACGTCAGATCCGCGTCCTGGTCGCCAAGCCAGGTTTAGATGGGCACGACCGGGGTGCAAAAGTAGTTGCCCGTGCCCTGCGCGACGCTGGTATGGAGGTTATATACACAGGATTACGGCAGACGCCAGAGATGGTCGTTGAAGCTGCGCTGCAGGAGGATGTGGATGTGATCGGGCTCTCCATACTCTCCGGCGCACACATGGCGCTCGTGCCGCGGGTGCTTGAGCTTCTTCAAGCGAATGCTCTGGAACACATCAAGGTCTTCGTAGGCGGCATTATCCCTGATGAAGATGCTCCCCGTCTAAAGGAAATCGGTGTGGTGGGAATCTATGGTCCGGGCACGCTGACCGAGGATATTATCCGGGACGTTCGCCTGGCAGTGAACGGAACATCTGAGCCCTGAATCCCAAATTTGACATGTCACTGGCATCCTCTGTTTTAGCCGGAGACCGGCTCGCTCTGGCGAGATTGCTCTCACAGATTGAGAATAACAATCCTGCCGGTCAGGCTGCCCTGGGAGAGCTTTTTCCACACACTGGCCGGGCTCATCTGGTCGGTGTAACCGGAGCACCAGGAACTGGAAAATCTTCGCTGGTGAATCGCCTGGCCTCTTACTACCGCAATCCGCCAGAAGGCAAACCCCAACTCAAAATAGCCATCATTGCAGTCGATCCATCGAGCCCTTTTACCGGGGGGGCGATTTTAGGTGATCGGGTGCGCATGCGCGATCTCACAGGTGATCCTGGAGTTTTCATTCGCTCCATGGCGACACGGGGTTCACTTGGAGGGCTGGCACCAACCACTGCCAGCATGGTGCAGGTATTTGATGCAGCTGGATACGAGATGGTCATGATCGAGACGGTGGGCGCTGGACAGGCCGAGGTGGATATCGCCCGCCTGGCACATACCACGCTGGTGGTCGAAGCTCCAGGAATGGGCGATGATATCCAGGCTATCAAAGCGGGTATTCTCGAGATCGCGGATATTCTGGTGGTCAATAAAGCCGATCGCCCCGGGGTTGAGAACACCGAAAGAGCTTTGCGCAGTATGCTCGAACTTGCCCATCCCGCACCGCGAGTTTTCAAGCATCATGGTCAGATCGAACCTATTATTTCCCCAGTCAGCAGCCCTGATGTGGGTGGATTCTGGCTGCCTCCCATCGTACGCACGATTGCCACGAAAGGCGATGGTTTGCCAGAATTAGCCAGTGCGATCAGCGAGCACCAGCAGCACCTTGATAACACTGGTGAAAGACAAAACCGGGATCGGGAGCGGTTACAGGCGGAGCTGGACATGCTAATCCAGACGGATTTGGTTTATCGCTGGCGCCAGCAAGTATCCGATTCTCAATACCAGGAGATACTGGAATCTTTGATTGCACGAAAAATATCTCCTCACCAGGCAGTAGATGTCCTGATCAATGGAGGGCAAGCAGCATGATCTATGGTGATCGAATTCGCTTGAGGCATGTTGAGCGAGATGATCTACCCCAATTTGTCGAGTGGCTCAATGACTCGAGGGTAGCCCGGGGTTTATCCATACACATCCCACTTTCTATGGATGAAGAAGAAAGGTGGTATGGGCAAATGCTCAAAAGCCCTAATGAGGAACGCCCCTTATGCATTGAGGCCAAACAGGAAGATGGTTGGCGGCTAATTGGCAACTCCGGTTTCTTCAGCATCGATTGGCGCTGCCGCAGTGGGGAATTTGGTATTTTCATTGGCGACACGGCTATCTGGGA
>DATKXE010000404.1:0-9178 GCA_035529195.1 Anaerolineales bacterium | reverse complement strand
ATCGATGCTCAAAACGTGTTTTACAGCCAGGTTGTCGAGCATTTCCTGGATGGCTACACAAAAGGGATCACTCCAAATCCTTGCCTTCAGTGCAACCGCCATATCAGGTGGGAATTCTTATTGAACCATGCTCTGGCATTTGGTGGCATTTTCATGGCTACCGGTCATTATGCACGGATAAAACAAGATTCCGGCCGAATAAAGTTGTTGAAAGCAGTTGATGAGAGCAAAGACCAATCCTATGTGCTGCATGTTCTCAACCAGGAACAACTCTCAAAAGCACTATTTCCCTTGGGAGATTATTCTAAGAAAGATATCCGGCAGCTCGCCAGAGAATTCAATCTGCCAGTGGCTGATAGACTTGATAGTCAGGATTTATGTTTTCTTGGCGATGGGGATTATCGTGAGTTTCTGGCCGGAAATTCAAAACAAGCCCTTAAGCAAGGCGAAATTATCAATCGTAATGGAGAATTTCTCGGTGAGCATAGAGGCTTGGCGATGTATACCATTGGTCAACGACGGGGATTGGGAATATCATCAACAGACCCCTTATATGTGCTTGCTAAAGATATGGAAAAAAACACATTGATTGTCGGTGCAAAAGAAGATCTCAATCAACGCCGCTTGTGGGTTGAGGAAGTCAATTGGGTATCTATCGAACCTCCCAACCAACCGATACGCGCTCAGGTAAAGATCCGCTATAAATCTGCGGAAGAGCCAGCCACGATTATCCCTGCTGAAAATGATTTAGTCGAAGTTCTATTTGACCATTTCATCAGAGGTATCACTCCTGGACAAGCAGCAGTATTTTATGATGCGGAAACGTGTTTAGGTGGCGGAATAATTCAGAAGAGCGAATGAAAGCAAAGCAGGAAGGATATTATGTGCGGTAGATTCACACTAACCGTCGACCCGGGACAATTGCAGGAAACATTTCCCTGGGTAGATTTCCCGGAAAATTTCCCGCAAAGGTACAACATTGCACCAACCCAGCCTGTCGGTGTGGTACCGAATGATGGACAAAACCGGATGGATTTTTTCAATTGGGGGTTAATCCCTTTTTGGGCGAAAGATCCCAAAATCGGAAATCGGCTGATCAATGCTCGTTCAGAAACCATAGCCGATAAACCATCTTTCCGCGGATCCTTTAAATACAAACGCTGTCTTGTTTTGGCAGATGGTTTCTATGAGTGGCGCAAACAACCTGGTGAGAAATCAAAAATCCCTCATCTCATCCGAATGAAAGGTGGTAAGCCTTTTGCATTTGCTGGATTATGGGATGTCTGGCATTCTGCAGATGGCTCCGAGCTCAGGACATTTACCATCATCACTACTCAACCCAACCAATTAATCAAAGACATTCACGACCGCATGCCTGTGATTTTATCTACAGATTCTTACTCTGCATGGCTTCAGGAAGGAGAAAATGATCCCAATTTGTTGAAGTCTTTTCTCAAGCCCTACCCAAGTGAAGAGATGGAAGCCTTCCCGGTTTCGAGGGCAGTAAACAGCCCTCAGAACGATTCCCCTGATTGTATTCTCCCCTTAGAATAGGTCATTATTATGCGCATCGGATTCATCGCAACACGCTTACATGGCACAGATGGTGTCACCCTCGAAGTCGAGAAATGGGCAAAAGTCCTCACAAAGTTAGGACATGAGATTTATTATTGTGCTGGAGAGCTGGGTGGCTATGCGAAAGATGGCACAAAAATTCCAGAATTGCATTTCGCTGACCAAACGGTTTTTGCCCTCAGCCAAAGGGCATTTGGAGCTTCTCCAGAAGAAGATGGAGATTCATTGGCGGATCAAATTTACAGCCGCGCTGATGAAATGCGAGCGCCTTTGCGAAGTTTTATTCGCTCCAACCATCTCGACCTGATCATTGTCCAAAATGCACTTACTATACCGATGAATTTACCTCTGGGGGTTTCCCTCACAGGTCTTATCGCTGAGCTAGGTATTGAAACTATCGCTCACCATCATGACTTCTTTTGGGAGCGTCAACGCTACCAGACTAATGCAATTCTCGACCTGTTGGATACCGCCTTTCCAGCAAAACTTCCAAATATTCAGCATGTGACGATTAATTCCATAGCCAAAGCGCGATTAAATGCCCGGCGGGGTATCTCTTCCGTCGTTATACCCAATGTTCTCGATTTTTCATCCCCACCACCGCAATTGGATAAATTCAACAAAGAATTCCGTTCAGACCTTGGATTGGATAAAGATGATTTGTTTATCCTGCAGCCAACCAGGGTGGTCCAACGGAAGGGAATCGAGATGGCCATAGAAATTGTGAAACGTTTAGAGATTAAAAACCCCCACTTGTTTATTACACATCGCGCAGACGATGAGGGACTCTCATACTGGCTTTGGTTAAAAAGGGAAGCTTCTGTAATGGGTGTGGATATCAAACTGATCGATCATGTGATTGGACCGAAGCGCGGCAAAATCAACGGCCACAAGCTTTACTCGTTATGGGATGCCTACCTATACGCAGATTTAGTCACTTACCCAAGTTTGTATGAAGGATTTGGCAATGCACTTCTCGAAGCCATATTTGCCAAGAAATTAACGATTGTTAACCGCTACCCGGTTTACAATGCAGACATCAAACCGCTTGGCTTTGAGTTTATTGAGTTGGATGGATTTGTAAACGAAAATAGCATCCAGGAGGCTCGTAGCCTGCTTGGTTCTCCGGATAAGGTTAGAGAAATCACGGAAAAGAACTTTCAGCTGGCAAAGGAGCATTTTTCCATCGAGGTGCTGGAAAATAAAATTAAAGATCTGATCGCTAATTTCAAATGATATCAGGAACGGTTATTTAATGAATTCAGGAAATCGAATAGGAATCATTGCAACCAGGCTGGCTGGCACAGATGGTGTCTCTCTCGAGACAGCAAAATGGATAAAAGTTCTAAAATCATTGGGTTATGAATGTTTTTATTTCACTGGAGAGTCTGATTGGCCTGATGATCGGACATATTTAGTGCCGGAAGCACATTTTGAGCATCCGGATATCGATCTCTTAAGCCATGACCTATTCGATGACTACCAAAGGTTGAAAAAGACCTCATCTGCAGTAAACCAGCTAACAGAGCATATAAAAATCCACCTGCACAAATTCATCGAGAAATTCTCCCCGGATATATTGATCGCAGAGAACGTCCTTTCGATCCCCATGAATATCCCCCTTGGGTTAGCCCTCACCGAAGTGATCGTTGAAAGCAACCTACCAACCATTGGACACCATCATGATTTTTACTGGGAGCGAGAGCGGTATACGATATCTGGTGCTGAAGATTACTTAAGAGCTGCTTTTCCACCAACGCTCAGACAGATTCGTCATGTGGTAATCAACTCCTTTGCACAAGCCCAGCTGGCTATGCGAACTGGAATTAATTCTACTTTGATTCCTAATGTCATGGATTTTAGACGCCCTGTTCCCATTATCGATGATTTTTCTCAAGACATGAGAGAAGAACTTGACATCTCCCAGGATGAGCATATCCTCTTACAGCCCACCCGAATCGTGCCCAGGAAGAGAATTGAACTCTCAATAGAACTCGCCCGTAGGATTGATAACAATTGTGTGGTCTTGATCTCTCATCGTTCTGGTGACGAAGGCAGCGCTTACGAATCCTATTTACGGAGCTTCGCGGAACTGTTAGGTGTAAGAGTAATTTTTGCTGGAGATCGTTTTGATTATTATCGCGGATTGACAGAAGATGGTAGAAAAATATTCTCTTTAGAAGACGCCTACCTGCAATCTGATCTCGTAACTTATCCGTCCAGGGTTGAAGGTTTTGGAAATGCATTCCTTGAAACCGTATACTTTAAGAAACCGATAGTGATGAGTACATATGAAATTTTCAAAACAGATATTCAGCCAAAAGGGTTTAGAGTGATCGGTTTTGGAGACTTCATCGACAATAAATGTGTTACTGCCGCAAGTGAAATTCTGGCTGATCCAATTCAGGCATCTGAAATGACAGAACTCAATTTTTCTATAGGTAAACGTTTCTACTCGTTCGATGCATTAGAATACTTGTTGAAGCCTTTATTGAAGGATTGTCTCGGAAATTAACCATCTCTAAACATGAATCCAAGAAAAGAATTTGGCACGAAATATCTCGATCAACTTGAGGAATATTTCTCACAGGCAAACCAGAAAACTTTCGGACTTCTGGGAATCCTTCGCTATGCTGTGGAAAGATTTTCCAATCTGCGCGGCGTTGAAGGTTCTGCCAGTATTGCATTCTTTACCATTTTTGGATTACCTCCGCTGCTCATCGTTCTCGTTACAGTAGCCAGTTATTATCTCGAAATTCCAGATATTCAGGATCAGATTACCCAGGTAATTCGAGAGATTGTTCCCATCCCTCCTGATTTGATCATAGAATTCCTTGAAGGTGTTCTTAATCAACGAGGCGCAGTGGGCATCATCGGCTTAATTGGATTAGCATGGGCTGGTTCTGGAGTGTTGATGTCCCTAACTGCAAACATAAATCGTGCCTGGCCAACCGCTAAAATCCGCAACGTGGTTGAGAAACGATTGATCGCTTTCATCATGATAGGCACCTTCATTTTGTTCATCGCCGCATCCTCGATCCTTTCGACTGTTGTTGCCTTTTTCTCCCAATTTGAAATTCCATTACTAAATTTTAGTCCCCCTGTGGGCACAATCACAGATTTCGTATTTTATGCGTTGCGATTCATTCTCTTCTTAGCGCTTTACTTCTTTGTCCCAAAAACGAAAGTGAAAAAAAGAGCCGCTTTCTGGGCAGCTGTATTCGCCTCAATTGCATGGGAAATCACCGCATACGGTTTTAACTGGTATTTCCAGAGTGGTCTCGCCAATTATAATCTCCTGTATGGTTCCTTAGGAACGCTGGTAGCTTTGATGTTTTGGATATATTTGGATTGTCTGATACTGGTTTTTGGGGCATATTTCAGTGCGGCCATCGTCAATCACGATCAGATCAACCCGGCGATTGAATCCGCAAATTCTAGAAACGGATAATTTCGGTGCACATATCAATTCTACATTACGCTGCCCCACCAATCGTGGGGGGCGTTGAAAGCACTATTTATCACCATGCCCGTCTTCTTTTTCAGGCTGGATACAAGATATCCATCTACGGCGGAAGAGGAGAAGCAATAGATGATGGCATACCATTTATATTAATTCCCGAAATTGATTCTCGCCATCCCTCCGTGATGAGGATAGGTGAGCAATTGGCGAATGGAGAAATCTCGGAAGAATTTTATCGACTTCGCGACAAGCTTTTTATTTCCCTTTCATCATCTCTAAAACATTCAGACATATTAATTGTCCACAATGCGATTACGCTACATAAAAATTTAGCTCTCACCGCAGCCTTGAAATTGATCGCAGAACAAAGGCAGCCAACACTGCTGGCTTGGTGCCATGATTTTGCCTGGCAGGATACGCTTTACACCCCCGATTTACACCCTGGATTCCCTTGGGATTTATTGAAATCTGCCTGGGAAGGTGTCGTTTACATTACTGTATCTGACCACCGCAGGCAGCGATTAGCTGATTTGCTTGATCTCCAGGAATCTAATATTCAGGTAATCCCCCCTGGAGTTGATGTATTTCAGTTTTTCAACCTATCACCCATCGCACAAGAATTTATCGAACAGGTTCAACTGTTGGAATCTGAACCCATAATCCTTCTGCCTGCTCGCATCACACGGCGAAAAAATATTGAATTTGCTCTCCAAGTTACTGCTAATTTAAAGAAATATTACCCAAAGGTAGCTTTAGTGATTACAGGTCCACCTGGGCCGCATAATCCGAAGAATCTTGAATATCTAGAAACACTGCTCAAAATGAGGCAGTCTTTGGGACTTATAACAAATATCCATTTCCTCTACGAATTTAATGGTGAGAGCGAAATCTTCAACGCCCCGGATTATTTAATTTCCGAGTTGTACCGAGTGGCGGATCTTGTCCTATTTCCAAGTTTTCGAGAAGGATTTGGAATTCCAGTGCTGGAAGCAGGTTTGGCTAGAATACCGATATTTGCTTCCGATATACCACCAGTACGCGAGAGCAGTGCTGGTATGATTAAATTATTCGATCCCTCAGATGATCCCCACCATGTTGCTGATACGATCAACACCGAACTTAAATCCAATCGAACATTTCTGTTCCGCAGACACGTTTTGAATCATTTCACCTGGCAATCAATTTTGCGAAAAAGGATCATCCCACTCCTTGAAGAATCTGGGTCTTCTGCCGATGACTAATACAGAGAAATCAATCACCAAGAAATCCCGCACTTCTCAAACTTACAATATCCTTCTTCTAGAAACCAACATTGAAGATGCAAAAACTCTCTTGCCTCTTGCAGAGAGAATTGCGCTGGACCGCCAAGGCAAGATCACCATCCTATCTGTTTTATATGTACCAGAAGGTGATCAGATGAGCGGTGTTGCCAAGAAAGCCAGTCGTTTGCGAGAGACACTCAAGACCTTTATGGAAACCACCCCCATTCCAACTCGTATCAAGACATTGGTTCGTCCTGAAGGAGACTTATGGGAAGGGGTAAAGAGGGTCGTAGAGGAAGAAAATATCCATTTTCTGGTTGCGCATTGGAGCACAACCATTGTAGATAAAGTTTTCCGAGAAAATCTCACTGCCAGTAAATTGCTGGCACTTCCATGTGATATTGCGATAGTGCGTCCATCGCTCCAGGTGAACGCAGCTGAGAATTGGCAGTCGCTGAAGAAGATATTAATACCGGTGCGGGGAGGAGCAAATGCAGGTTTAACCTTACGGATCGGACACGCACTTGCTAGAATCGAAGATGCATCCATCACTCTGCTCCATGTAACGGCACTCGAAAATGACCAGCAAAATTTGAGATTCTACGAGGAATTTTCTCCGGCCATCTATGGTTTAGAACATGTTACCCGGTCGATAACTGCCAAGGGGGAAATCTCAAAAGCAATCGTATCTGAAGCTCAAGACCATCAGGCGATTACCATTGGCGCACCTTCGAATGAGATTCAACCCAATATTTGGTTGAACTCTCTGCTTACTGAAATTCTTTCAAACGAAGATAAAACAGTGGTGCTGGTCAATGAGTATATCCCCAAATCATTAACCTCCACTCAACCAATATCGAAATCCAGGGACCGTCCTCTCGCCGTGATCGTCGACAAGTGGTTTGCTGAAAATACTTTCCACACGCGGGAATTCATGGATTTAGATAGATTGATCGAGCTCAAACAAGACCAAGGAGTATCCATCAGCCTTGCCTTACCAGCCCTGAATGAGGAAGAAACTGTCGGGAAGGTGATTGAATCTGTCAAATCAGCCCTCATGGATCAAGTTCCATTACTGGATGAGATGGTATTGATCGATTCTGGTTCACAGGATCGAACACGTGAGGTTGCGGCGGATTTGGGCATCCCTGTCTACATACACCAGGATATACTGCCCCAGTATGGCACTTATGTTGGAAAAGGTGAAGCTTTATGGAAAAGTTTATATATCGTCAATGGAGATATCATCGCCTGGATTGACACAGATATTAAGAACATCGATCCACGATTTGTTTACGGTATCCTGGGGCCGTTGCTGGATAACCCAAGAATCAGGTTTGTAAAGGGATTTTACCGGAGACCATTACGCCAGGATGGCAAAACTGTTGCTGGTGGTGGTGGTCGCGTAACAGAACTAACCGCCCGTCCATTTATCAATTTATTCTTCCCAGAACTTTCCGGATTAATCCAACCCCTTTCCGGAGAATATGCTGGTCGCAGATCTGCCCTTGAGAAACTGCCCTTCTTCACCGGGTATGGGGTTGAAACCGGAATGTTGATTGATCTGCTCGATAAATATGGCTTAGAGGGAATCGCCCAAGTTGATTTATTGGAGCGAATTCACCACAACCAGCCCCTCCCTTCTCTATCCAAGATGTCATTTACAATTATGCAGGTGGTGCTCAGCCGTCTAGAAGCTCGTCACAAGCTGCGCTTATTAGATCAAAGCAACCTGACGATGAATCTAGTGAGATTCAGTAAACGCCGTGGATATTATCTCGACCAGGAGGAAATCCGGGAAAATGAACGCCCTCCCATGGAATCTATCCCTGAATACCAGCAGAAAAAATCGGATGAACTTAAGAAAGTATAAATTAGTTATTAAATCTTTTTCCACTGGATAATCATTTATGTCTTCAATTGTATTGATACGGCATGGAGAAACCGATTGGAATGTTGAAGGACGCTACCAGGGTCAGGCAGATCCTCCCTTAAACTCCCAGGGAATTCTCCAAGCTCGACAGTTAGCCCTCGAATTGCATAATTCTTCCATCGAGATTCTTTACACCAGCCCTCTACAAAGAGCCAAACAGACCGCCCAATTTTTATCAGATCGATTAGGAATTTCACAAGTTGATGACCCTCGCCTCATGGAAATTCATCAAGGCGATTGGCAGACCAGGTTGCGCACAGATATTGAAAGTCTTTACCCGGAATTATTCAAATCCTGGGAAACAGATCCTTGGGTGGTTACGCCTCCAGGCGGTGAAAATTTATCACAAGTTCAATCACGTGTTTATGACGCCCTGGATGATATTCAACAACTTGACACTTACCACAAAATCGGAATTGTAACTCACCGGATACCCATTGCATTGATTAAAGTCCGCTACCAAGCTATGGACCCGGATATCGTGCGTACTATTCATCTCCCCAATACTTTTTGGGAAGAGATTTCATTACCATCCCCGTAGCTTACGGGGGTAATAATTTATTTTTGAGGAAAATCTCCAGTATGGATTACGAAAACCACATTCGCAATCAATTAGATTATTTGTATGGAGACCAAAGTGAGCAGATTTGGGTAGAAATTAATAAAATTATTAATGAATTTCGCATCCGAAATCGGGATTTACCTTCAGATAAATTTCATCTCACTGAGAAAGATGCCATCCTTATTACTTATGGGGATCAGTTTCAAGAATCAAAACGCAGCAACTTACAATCGCTAAACAATTTCCTTGAGCAATATTTAGGTGATGCTGTCAATCGAATTCACCTGCTGCCATTCTATCCTTATTCATCAGACGATGGTTTTTCCGTGATCGATTATCGGCAAGTTGATCCAGAAATTGGCACTTGGCAGGATATCCATCAA
>DATKXE010000403.1:0-12509 GCA_035529195.1 Anaerolineales bacterium | reverse complement strand
AGATCACCAATGTCAATGGCGGGGCGATTGCCTTAGGACATCCTCTGGGATGTTCCGGGGCGCGCATAATGACCACTTTACTGCATGAAATGCGCCGCCGTGAGCCTGGTGAGAAGCGACCGTATTATGGGCTGGCGACGTTGTGTGTGGGAGTCGGTCAGGGTGAAGCCACCATCGTGGAGTGGATCGATGACATCTCTGCAGCCGCGTGAGTTCATCCGGGAAGATTATGTTATCAGTACTGATCCTTCTCGTTTAGATTTAAACTGGATCCATAATTACCTGACCAATGACGCCTATTGGGCGCGTGGAATTCCATACCAAATGTTCAAGAAATCGGTAGAGAATGCCCTGTGTTTTGGTGTTTACCACCAGGAAAAGCAAGTTGGTTTTGCCCGGGTCATATCCGATTTCGCCACGTTTGCGTATATCGGGGATGTGTTTATCGCCCAGATTTATCGCAGGCAAGGGTTGGGGAAATGGCTCCTTAAAACTATCTTAAATTTCCCTGAACTTCAGAATCTACGACGCTGGATGTTGATGACAGCGGATGCGCATGGTCTCTATGAATCTCAGGGTTTTATACCTTTGCAGCATCCGGAAAATGTAATGGAAATTATTGGTAAGAAGTTATAAACACTCCATTGAGAGCAATCACGATCGATCATTCTTGACCTTGGCAGCTTTACTTTCACGATAAGGTAGGCTCTTCAACTGACGTGGTGTCTTAATGGTGAAATTGCAGATCCCTAAAAACAGACGATGGACTACCCATGAAAATTGAAGACAGATATTGGTACTTAGCAATCCTAGCAGGATTTTTACTGCTTGGCGGGTGCTCCCCAGCAGCAATAGAAATTCCCTCGCTACCCCCAACTATTGAGAGACAACTGGATCCTACCAATACCATACTTCTACCAACGGATGTACCGACACCAGAACCCACAGAAACAGCAGTTATCTTGACTGAAGAAGCCGCATTGGATCCATTAAAGACCTCAGGAGTGAAGAGTGCTGTTCCGACCTCCCAAGCTGAGGTTGTGTCTGTCAGCGTAAGCGGAGAGCCGGGAGCTTTTAACTTTTCGGTGACAGTCAGCAGTCCAGATGAAGGCTGCAACCAGTACGCCGATTGGTGGGAAATCATCCGCCAGGATAGAGAGCTGATTTACCGTCGAATTCTGCTCCACAGCCATGTGGATGAGCAACCGTTTACCCGCTCAGGAGGTCCAGTGCCCATTGAAGCGGATACAGTTGTGCTGGTCAGAGCCCACATGCACCCCGAAGGCTACGGCAGCCTGGCGATGAAAGGATCACCCGGGCAGGGTTTTGAGCCATTCGAACTGAGCCCTGATTTCGCAGCTGATCTGAGTGAAACTCCCCCTTTACCCGAAGGCTGTAACTTTTAGAGTTATTAATAAATCCTTGATTAGATATACAATCGGTCCCGGTCTACTTCTTCGCGTAAGATGTGGAGTTCTTCAGCCGTTGGGGCTGGGTTCGATTCCACTTGATCGGGGATGAACAAATCAAAGCCCGTGTTTTCAACAACTTGATCGATAGATACCCCTGGCTGGGTGGCCAAGAGCAGCATACGTTTTGTTTGGGGGTGGTAGCCCAAAACAGCCAGGTTTGATACCACCCGGTAAGGACCTGTCCCTGGCGGCAGCCCAGCTGCTTCTCGAGCGCCTGGTCCAGTCAAGTAGCCAGGGGTAGTGACGAAATCCAGATGCTCGACAAAACGGCGTTTGTCGTGGCGCATGATGGCGATCGTCTGCCAGCAGTGTGAACCGACATCATTGCCTCCCCCACTGCCCGGCAAGCGCACCTTGGGCCGTTTGAAATCCCCGATAACAGTGCTGTTTAAGTTTCCATATGGATCAATCTGCGCACCACCTAGGAAGCCATATTCGATAAATCCACGTTGGGCGGCTTCCATGACATCACAGATACCAGCTGCCGCGATTGCGCGGTGGAAAGTGCTTTGACCACCGACCGCCAAAGGCAGTTCCTCTAATATGGCGCCTGTGCCACCAAACTCAAATACCGTGACCAAATTCGGAGCATGCATGCGCTGCGCCAGGGATGCGGCCAGCATTGGAATCCCGGTACCGATAAAGGCGGTTGTATTATCATCCATCAGACGGCTGGCTGTACAAACCAACAGCTCCGCCGGTTTGTAATTGGTGGGGGTATCACTTGTCATTGTGCCCCTCCTGGTTTCAGGCTCGCAAGGCGTTCAGCGCCAAAGAGCGCTAAGTACTCCTGGTGGTTCTTAACGCCGTAAATGTACTTATCCAGGTAAGCCTGAGTTGTTTGTGGTTCTTTTGCGGCTTCCACCCAGTCCCGGATTTGGGGTTCATCCCGGCGGTATTGATAGCACATCTCTCCCGGGTGGGAACCAAAGGGTGCTTCAATCACCGCATCGACCAGGTAGTAAGGGATGATGGTGCGATCGGGTGCCTGCCTGATTTCTTCGGTGTCAATAATCTCCTCGGTGCTGATCAGCAGTCGTTTCGAGGCGCGCGCCAGTTCTGCTGAAAAGCCGCTGATGCCATCGATTTGCGCATTGCCGTATTTGTCGGCCCGGTGGACATGGATCAGTCCCACGTCCAGGATCAATGCTGGCAGCAGGCAGATTGGGTCTCCAGTGAAGGGATCCTCAACGACTAAAGCTGCGCTGTATTCGAACGTGTCAGTGCCCAACATCGAGCGGGTGGGGATAAACGGCACACCGATAGAGGTGGCCTTAAAGCGCCAGGTGATGGCGGCATTGCTCCACTCAACGATGTTCTCAATACGCCCGCTTTCTACCTCGCGCCGCAGGCAGTTTGAGACACCATACAGCTCCAGACCAATATAGGTAAAATCCAGTTCTTTGATCAAACTGGCTGCCAGGAGCAGGTCCAGCTCGAGAACCCCCTGACCGGCGACGCGCAGATCTTTGATCCCCTGCCGGACGACCTCGCTGACCAAGGACATGGGGGCACGCACGCTGCCGTAAAGCTCAGTACCAATATAATCCCCATCTTTCATAAAGCGGCTGACTGCCTCGGCTTCAGACATCCTTTTATCGGTCAACACTTTTGATTTACCCCGGTTCCACTCCCGAAAGGCATTTAAATCTGGGGGCTGGATTAATTTTCCTTTGCCGGATTGGATCAATTTCATCCTGTTATCTCCTCTTATTTCAAGTCCTGGGGGATGCCTTGATTATAACTCCCGGTAATTACGATACATTATTTTCTCCCGGAAAGCAATATTTTCCATGATTCACAGGAAATATTCATGGAAGCAAACCCTAAACCTAAATAGGTTGTGTGCGGAGAGAAACTACATCACTGCGTTGAGGAAATCAGCCAGCAGACCGTAGGCGGTGGTATGTGGCCCAGGATCGCGTTCAATCACCGAGAGCGACCCCAACACATCGGTCTCGAACTGCACGATGCTGGAGGTACCATCTACCTGGTAAAGGGGAGAGTCTGGTGGCACCATTTGGGGTGCAACAGAAGCGCTAACCTGACCGTTCTCGCGTAATGCGGTGCACACCAGCTTCCAGCGCAAACCCTGGTCTCTTGCTCGCTGAATATCTTGGGATTGGATGCTGCGAATACCGGTTCTTTCAACTGCTGCCGGTTTTAGCGGTATGCCCATTAAGACTGTTACCAAGGCGGCAACTTTAACCGCAGCGTCCCAGCCATCAACGTCGCCGCTGGGATCGGTTTCAGAGATACCGATCTTCTGCGCATAGGCTACCGCTTGTTCGAATTTCTCTCCGGCTTCCATACGATCCAAGATCAGATTGGTGGTCGAATTCAGGATGCCCTTGAAGGCCTGCAGCTCAGCTCCAGGTAAGCTTGTCCGGAACAGCGAAAAAATGGGTGCGCCATCCATGACAGTTGATTCGAAATAAAACTTGCGGTCCTTTGCAGCTGCCAGCTCTGTGAGCTGCCGGTATGCATGTACCACAGGTCCTTTGTTAGCGGTGATAGCATGCATACCACGCTTTAGAGCCTGCGCCAAGTGATCCACAGCGGGTTGACCGTTTTCATAATTCACGGGTGTATTTTCAAATAACACATCCGCCTCACACTGATTAATGAAGTCAATCCCATCTGAGGGCGGTTTTTGAGATGATAATTGATCCAGGGAATTGCCACTCATTAGCAGGTTTAACGCAAGATCAATATCCAGACCTTCAGGATTGAGCGCGGCGCCATGTCGTCCAGTTGCGATCCCTGTGATGCTATAGGTTAAGTCATACTTTGATTTTAATTCGTCTTGTTTTTTCTTCAACAGGATTGCCAGCGACTGACCGACATTCCCAAATCCCAGCAAGGCGAGTTTGTAGTGGGGCATTTATCTCTCTCCAATAAGCGATAAGGTTCTCAATATGATTTCAGAATCAGGATCAATTTAATTTGGGGTAGGTAGTTGATGTTCAATCTCGATCTGGCACTAGATTGGCGGCCAGGGATAAGGGCGCCGGTTGGGATGTGGATCAGGAAACTGTTTGGATGTGATCAGGTATCTGCTGCGTTTAGCCAGGGCAGTGATCTCCTGAGGGATCAGGTACTGCTCCAACAGATCACGCAATTCTGAGCCTTCAAGCAGCTGACCTTCGAACTTAACCAAGTCTGAACATAATTGCTCTGAGATCGGTTCACCGGCGAAATCCCATATCACTGTGCGTAATTTTTGCTCCTGGTGAAAAGAGATGCCATGGTCAATCAACCACATTTGACCATCTTGATCAAAGAGGACATGACTTCCTTTGCGATCAGCATTATTGATTAAATAGTCGAATATTGCTACGGGGCGTAAGCGCTGAAGGTCGGCCTTGCTAAAAGAAAAATAATTATATTCAGGATCATGGTCCACATGCAGCTGCAGGGAGCCTGGTCCGATGGGACCATCTTTACGGTATATCGTGGGAGGAACAAATGCCCAACCCAACGCTTCGCTAACCAGGTAGGCGGCTACTTCACGGTGGGCAAGAGTAGCACGTGGAAAATCCCATAATGGGCGTTCACCGCGCGTGGGTTTGTATACACCCCGGAGAACCTGGTTTTCATAGTTGATCTCCACTGCGAAGGTATAGTTGGATCCCCACAGGAATTCGCCTGTGATGCTAAGCTCCCCGTTTTCGAGTTTATTGAGTAAAGAAAGATCATTACTGGACATGGGATTTAAACTAAGACGCTGGATCGTCGATCCAGCGTGATTCTTTTTTTCTACCTCGCTGATCTATACCATCACCGAAACTAAACAAAGGATCGACCAATTATCAATGGCTGTGACCATTTTTTTTCGGACAAAAATGCCCTTCAGGATCCATGGGTTCACGACATTGGGGGCAGAGAGGGCGTCCTTGCGAGGCGATCTCAATTCCCCAATTACTCATCGCTCGTAATTGTGATCGAGTACACCAGAAGCGCACAACCCTTGCCTCTTCAGAGTCTTCTTCTTCGCTGGTTAACTCCGTGGCAACCAGGATCAGCAGGTCACTGTCTGCATCATATCCTAATCCAAGCTCTCCAACCCGGAAAAGTGGATCGACGGGGGGGAGAATATGCATTTTCTCTTCCGTGAAATCTCCAGAAGATGGGGGCAGATCAGGATTTTTTTCCTCGATTTCAATTAAAATTTGTTCCAATCCGATCGCCAGCGATTGGATTTGGAATTTTTCAATGATCAAGGTCACCGTACGATCATCCTGCCAACCCTGCAGATAAAAAACGCGCTTCCCGGGTGGTCCGATGGTATCGACCAAAATATGAGTGACTGGCTGAAGATCTTGCTCATCAGGCGGCATGGTAGCTCCAAATAATATCGAGTTTGGTTAGTATACCAGAGTCAATGTTTGGCAAACTTAAGAGAAAGATCATAATTCATGGCCAGTAATTGGCTGCCAAATTCTCCAATGAAAAGGGCTGTAATCGAGGCTGGTAACACACTGAGTCGCTGATACATATCAAGCGGCAGACCGAGATAATAAGCCACAACCAGCTTGATCGGATCAGAATGGGATACACATACAAGCATATCCTGCGGCTCATGTACCTCAACCAGGTGTTCGATCTCCTGCACGAAGCGATGCTGGCAATCCACGATGCGTTCACCACCAGGAAAACGAAATCGGGAAGGGTTGAGCTGAACCTTGCGCCAGGTATCCAATTGCTGGAGTTTTTTGATCTTCTTACCCTGCCATTCTCCAACATCAGTCTCAAGCAACCCCTGGCGTGGAATAACCTTCAAGTTGTGTGCTTTTGCTATAGGTTTGGCAGTCTCCATGGTCCTATCTAATGGGCTGCTGTAAATCGATTTTATGGGGGCTTTTTTTAGAAATTTGGCGACTTGCTTTGCTTGTTTGCGCCCTTGCTTGTTTAAATGAATACCAGGTTTTCTACCAGGAAGACGACGCTCTTTGACATAATTGTTTTCACCGTGGCGCACGAGTAAGATAAGGGGCATATTTTCTGTTTCCTATTTCTGAATGTGTAGTTGAGTTTTTATCATGCTACATTAGGTACCGCTGGAGGGTTTATGTTTGTGCTTGATCTCCTGGATTGTATCCTGAGTGAGATCAGGAATTTCCTGCGTGGTTTCGATTCCCAATGCGAGGCGCTGGGCCTTGCGCCAGCGATTCAGGCGTTGTTTAATTTCTCGCTCGTGACCCTGTTCACTGGGCTGGTAGAAATAGGTGCCTAAAACACCACTCGGGAGGTACTGCTGGGGTAAGAAGTGTTCAGGATCTTCATGCGGGTACTGGTAATCCTGACCGTGCCCTAAGGCTTTGCCATCCCGATTGGCATCCTGCAGGTGTTTGGGGACCTCGGTTTTGCCTTCGTCCTCGATCAGCTGGAAGGCTTTAAAATAAGCTCCTGCGCTGTTGGATTTCGGTGCCGTAGCCAGAAAAAGGGTTGCCTCCACAATGGGGTAAATACCCTCCGGCAAACCAATATAGTCGAATGCCTGGGCAGCCGCGCTGGTTACTACCAGGCCCATGGGATCACCCAAACCGATATCTTCACCGGCTAATATTATCAACCGGCGCAGGATGAAGCGAGGGTCTTCTCCCGCATAGAGCATTTTCGCCAGCCAGTACAGGGCAGCATCGGGGTCCGAGCCGCGCACGGATTTAATAAAGGCGGAGATTGTATCATAATGGGCATCACCGTCCTTGTCGTATAATACTGCCCGTCGTTGAATTGATTCCTGGGCGACCTCCAGGTTAATGCTTATCTTGCCATCCTGGTCTGGGGGTGTGCTCTCTACTGCCAGTTCCAGTGCATTAAGCGCGTTGCGCGCATCCCCGCCTGCAACCCGGATTAAGTGTTCTAGCGCATCTACCTCAATGGTTATGTCTAATTTCCCATAACCCCGCTCTACATCCAGGAGCGCTGCCTCTAAAATCAAGCGTACATGCGCTTCTTCCAGGGGACGTAATTGGAAGATGCGGGAGCGTGAGACTAAAGCGCCGATCACCTCGAAATAAGGGTTTTCTGTGGTGGCGCCGATCAAAATCACAGTCCCGTTCTCGACATGGGGCAGGAGGGCATCTTGCTGGGCTTTATTCCAGCGGTGCACCTCGTCAACGAACAAGGTGGTTCGCTTTCCATAAAGTTTTCTTCGTTCAAGCGCATTATCGAGGATTACCCGCAGCTGAGGTTTACCCGCCAGGACTGCAGAAAGCGTATCGAAGTGCGATTCAGTCCGGTTAGCAATAATCTGTGCCAAGGTGGTTTTGCCGGTCCCGGGTGGTCCCCATAGGATGATGGAAGAAAACAGGCGGTCAGATTCTATCGCACGGTGCAGTAAGCGACCCGAACCGATGATCTCCTCCTGACCTACAAATTCATCCAAGGTGCGTGGACGCATACGAGCAGCAAGAGGAGCCTCAGTCTGCATCCTTTTCTCGAGTGAGTGGTCAAATAGGTCTTTCATCGTTCTAATTATAACGGTACTTGTCCAATATTTAATAGTTATAATGGATTTAGGAACCCTTCAGCGTAAAATGGAGTTGAGAATCACGCTCTACAATTTTATGGGATGACAAATTTCAATAATACGATCAATGGCTAATTTACTGGGAATCGATCTAGGTACCTCGAGTGTTAAGGTTTTGGTCGCTGATGAGAACGGCAAGATTTTGAGCCGCGGCAGTGCTGATTATCCCCTGCTGACACCAAAACCAGGCCGGGTTGAACAAGACCCGCATGATTGGTGGCAGGCTGCAGTGATGGCTGTTCGCCAGGCCATGACCGGACATCCAAGCCTGGACGGGATCGGTATCAGCGGACAGATGCATGGTGCTGTGTTATTGGACCACGCCGATCACATCCTTAACCCAGCAGTTATCTGGCCTGACCAGCGGAGTTCACCGCAAGTCAAAGAAATTACAGATCTGATCGGCAGGGAGAGGTTAATCGAAATCACGGGCAGCCCAGCAGCGACTGGTTTTCAGGCTGCGACCCTGCTCTGGTTCCAGCAGAACCAGCGTGATGTATGGCGTAAAACTCGCCGGGTACTTTTGCCCAAGGATTACCTGCGCTGGCGGATGACCGGCGAATTTGCCACTGATCCCAGTGATGCGGCTGGGACCTTACTGCTGGATGGACGAAACCGCACCTGGTCTCTGCACTTGCTGGAGCAGCTGCGGATTGAATCCAGATTCATGCCACCCATCCATCTCTCGCTCGGAGAAGCTGGACAATTGCATCCTGAGGCCGCGGCTGAGATGGGATTGTCCAGCGGAACACCAGTAGTCGTTGGGGCAGCGGACACCGCCTGCAGCTTGCTCGGGGCAGGCATGACTGCTTCAAGTGATTTACTGCTGACCATCAGCACCGGCGGTCAATTAATCACGCCAGCTAAAAGTTTTGTATTCGATCGACATGGGCAGCTGCATACCTTCTGCAGTGCCCTGGAACCCGATTCGCAGCAGGCCGGGTGGTACTTGATGGGCGCAACTCTCTCAGCGGGTCAATCTCTGCGCTGGCTGCGGGATAGCATTTTTAACATGCTCACTGCAGAGGCTTATCCCCAGATGATAGCCTGGGCAGAGCAAGCACGAATCGGCGCCGATGGCTTGATTTTTACCCCCTACTTGTTAGGTGAGCGCTCACCATTAATGGACTCGCAAGCGCGGGGAACTTTCGTTGGTTTGACCATCCGGCACGGTCGGGCAGAACTTGTCAGGGCTGTTCTAGAGGGGGTGGTTTATTCCCTTTACGAAATGTACTTGCTGTTGGTTGAAAATGGTCTGCGGCCTGAGCGGGTTTTGTTGGCAGGTGGCGGCGCTCGCAGCCGTTTCTGGATGCAATTAGTGGCAGATATCTTCGGTCTGCCTGTGGAAAAGGTGGCTGTCGAAGAGCAATCTGCTTATGGTGCAGCCTTATTGGCTGGGGCTGGAATCGGGCTGTTTGATGTCGTTCAAGGTGCACAGGATTGGGCGAAGGTCGATGTGCAGGCTGACCCCAATTTGAAAGCTCATGCCCAATACCAGGAGCTGCAGACAGTCTTCCGCGCGGTATATCAGAATACCAGGCATCTCTTTGGCTTGAATTAATCAATTTTGGGAGACAGGCTGCCAGGATTCAGGAAAACATCACTTCTTGCTGAACTGGATCACTGCCCATTGGCCATCCGTTTTCCATTCAGAGTCCTGGCTTTCCAATTGGCTGACCTGTGGTGGGGTTAATCCCAATGCAAGCTCTGCTTTGAGCACTCGCAGGGCTAGCAGCGAAGTCGGAAAGTAGCGCACGACATCCTGAAAAGGTGTTGTGGGCTGCCAATTGAGATCTCCAGCAAGACGGCGGTAATTTGCATCCCCTTTGGAGATCACGAGATCAGAGGCGCTGAGTTCCTGAAGTATATACTCGGGCATATCCCAAAAATAGATGGGTGAGGTCCAGAAATAATCATCCTTAATCTCTAAGCGCTGATCTTCTATATGACCCTTGATCCGATGCGCTAATTGCCTTACAGGTGGCTCTTGATGGGTGGCCAAATATTCTAGTGTTGAATGAACATCCTTAATCATGGCGTCTGAAACATAATGCGGCGCGGGTTTGGCATGAAATCGAATTTTCGCAACCAGGTTCATGCTCAGCAGGTAATCAGCCAATCCAATATCGTGAATTAATTCCGGCCCATAATTATCCAGGATGAAATCCACTCTCTGCAGCTGGCCAGCACCTGATGAGAGATATTCAACCACCGGCTGGGCATCGTTAACCAGCAGATGGGTTTGCTGGTCATCAGAACCCCGGTGGTCGGGGCGATTTTCTCCCGCGGACCACATGCTCAAATCAGCCTGGTTTCCCCACACATTAAGCACCAGCAGCTGTTGGAAGACGGTGCGCATACTATCTGGTCCCGTTTGCATTGCATGGCGCGATTTTTCCAGGAGATCAGCCAGGTTTTTGGTAGATCCCCAAGCTGATTGCAGCACACGCTCTTTTTGCTTGTGGAAAGGATCAAAACCCTGGAATGGACCAGCTCGGTGAAAACCAATCGCTTCGAGTATCCGCCGGTAAAAGTACATCTCAGCAAAAAACCAGGGCACTTCCAGCCAGTTTACCCCCAGATAAGGGTGCAGGTATCTCTGCCAATCTTCAATATCTGGTGCGGCAAGATCATTGAGCTCTCTCAGATTTGCGAATGGAATATCCTGGATCAACTGTTCAATTTGCTGGTTTATTTCTGGAGGAAACTCGTTATCCTGAATCGTTTCTCGGGCGATCTTTGGGAAACGCTTGGTGACCGTGTGATGGGCAAATGATCCCAGGGCTGATCCGCTCAATGGTTCAGGCAAAGGTGGTTTTGGAGTATCAAAATTATTGATCATAATTTTCTTTGTTAAAATGCGTATTCCTTGAATTTGACTAGTTGAATATGAACTGCAGTAGCCACAGGGTGAGCATACCGATCACAATGGTATACATCACATTTTTTGTTCGCCAGGCGACCAGTATAGCCAAGAGACCAGCCAGGAGACGTGGGTTTCGGAACGACAGCATCAGATCACCCTGGATGATTAAAAGCTCCGGGAAGAAAATAGCAGTCAAGACTGCCACGGGTACAAATCGCAGGGCGCGCTCCACCAGGATGGGCATCTCAAACTTTCCGTATAGCAAGATGGAGGAGAGCCGCGTGGCGTAGGTGAGCAGACCAGCTGCTATGATCGTCAACCAGATGATCATGATCGTCCCTCAATCACAAGTCCCACCACAATGCCAATCAGTGAGGCTATCAGCAGTCCGGTCTTCAAAGGCAGGTTGAAAAGGAGGACGGCTGCAACACCTGCAGTAAGCGCAGCTCCCAAGCTCGCCCGATCTTTAAGTGCTGGAACGACAAGGGCGATGAAAATTAATGCTAAGGTGAAATCCAGCGACCAGCTGGCAGGAACGGTGGCACCTAAGAAGATGCCAGCTGCAGTACTCAGCTGCCAGGTTGTCCATAGGGTCAGCCCAGAGCCCAGGAAGAACCAGTGTTTATTTCGGTTGTCGCCGTCCTGCTGGTATTGGATGATCGTGACGGCGTAGGCCTCGTCAGTGAGCAAATAGGCCAATACCAGCTTCCAGCGGTTGGGGAGTTTCTGGAGATAAGGTGCGATCGAAGCACTATAAAGGGCATGGCGTAAATTGATCACTCCAATGGTAAACAAATTTATGATTGCAGGCACGCTCAGGCCGAATAGCTGCGCCGAAACAAATTGGGAAGAACCCGCAAATATGATGACCGACATAGCCTGGGCGGCGCTGGGCGGCAAACCGACTGCAATGGCCAGGATACCGTAGATCATCCCAAATGGAATGACTCCGATCATCAACGGTAATTCAGCTTTTACACCGGAGAGAAATTCAGCGCGAGGGGGAGGTAATGCTGGTGTATTGTGAGTGGCTTGCATCGAGAAAGATTTTTTTGGAATATATTTTTCTTGGCACACGACCAAGGGCTTATTTTAGCAGTGATGTGAATAAGTTACAATAATATTAAGATGGAAATACGCTGGATACCGGTCATGGTGAAGAGGGTTATTCCCGAGATGGAAAAAATCGAAGTCAGGTGATTAGATGGGATGAATATTAGACAGCTATTGAGAAACGGAATATCGCTTAAAACCCAAAAAACTGGCTGGCCTGAAGATGGTCCTCTTAGTCCAGCTTTCAGAGAGCTATCGAAAACCACCACTGCAGGTCAATATGACAGCAATCATGGGCAAGGGGATGGAAAGAGCCCGGCGATCTCATCCGTTGGTGCCGATCTGGCTCGTATTTATGCGAACCGCAAACTGCGGGTCTTGTTTGTGGATACTGGTGGGAGTGGTGTTGCCCCCTGGCGTGGATTGATCATCCTGGATGCGAATTACAGGGGAGAGGGGCAGGTAAGATCACCCGCAACGATCGGCATGGTTGCCCACGAACTCACCCACCTGCTGCAGCGAGAGTTCAACCAGCCCTATTACTGGCCCGCAGGAGGCTTGATTCCCTTCCTGGGACGCCGTT
>DATKXE010000402.1:0-4182 GCA_035529195.1 Anaerolineales bacterium | reverse complement strand
GAACCAGTCCCGAGAAGGAGTTCTCCAGCTCGAATGAGCTGAATGACTGGCTGCTGATGGTCTTCAGGGTTCTCCGTTGCAGGCATAATGCCAATATGAAGGTTGATCCAACCTTGTGGTGATCTTAATCGGACCATTGTTTTCTGGCTGTTTTCATCATCATCAATTTCCCAAGACCAATCTGGCAGCAACCAATGTAAACGTGCCCGATATATTTGATCGGCTCCAGATATTTTCGAAGGTGGTTGATTTGCTGTCCCAAGTTTGATGTGGTGTTTATCGAAAGACACCAGATCATCTTCAATGACCCACTTGCCTGATGATTCGCAACTAATCGATCTGCGATGGGTCACGCCGAGCTGGCGATAACCATCGTGCTGACCTACTACTTTAACCCTCTCTCCCCCTCGATCTGTTATCTGGTCAATGATCTCGGCTTGTGCCCAATCCAGCCACAGGAAACGCCCAGCATGGGTCATCTGGTCGCGTCCATCGATAGTAACTGTATTATGAACCCCAGAATGGACCAAAGAATTATCCCAGGGTGGGGGAGCATTATAAAGATATGTGCCCGCATCCAGAGCGACATTATGTTCGCGCCACCAAAAATCGAGATGAAGTTGATCTGCGTGGGCAGGGCGGGTATTGAAATGAGCCACCCGGAAACAAGCCCAGGTTAAATTCGATCGATCCTGCAGTGTGAGATGTGAATCAGGATAAGCGTCCACTTTTAGATTTTCAGGAGACTCCTCACTGGTAAACGGTTCTATTCGATCCTGCTCTGATAACCCCAGCCAGAAGGCAAATTCATCCCAAGGTCCAGTTGGTAGTGCTCGTTCTCCCAGGAAGGTAATGGCAGCGGCTTGCAGAACAGGGCGGTAATCGGCATACGAACAGCTGGCAAGTGGTTGGAAATATGATCCATCATTATGACCGAGATTGGGGACACGGCCAGTCTCAGGATCAACCAAACCCAACAGCCAGTTTGTAGCGGCTGCCAATCTTTGATTGTTAGCCTCAGAAATAGATCCATCAATGACAGAAACCCATATTGCCAGCTGCAGCATCATACGGTGGTAATTTACACTTTGCTGGATATAAGTACCGGAACTGGTTATCTGGGTCTCCAAGGCGTGATTAAACCAGCGCCAGCCCATCTTTTTCCATTCATCCGCTTTGGGGTGACCTGGTAATGCCATTCCCGCGGTGATTAAACCCGCGGCTTCGCTTAAAAGGTGGTTGTTGTTTTGTGCACGCGCATAAATCAGTGTAGCGGGAATACGGGCAGCATGATCAGCGAGCGCGAAACTGAGCCGGTTTATCCTATCCGGTGTACTGACCTCTGCTGAACAGAAGACTTGATATGCAAATGCAAATGAAATCAAGCGGAGAGCTATTTCCTGACCTGAAACCCAATTTGGTCCCAGGTTGGGCAAATTAATATCCGCGAAGGCTTCGAACTCGCGCCAAAAAGTCTCCACATAACTTTCATCACCGCTCAAAATATATGCTCTCACCAGGGTGTAAATCCAGGTGAACCTGGCGGGTTCCCAGAGATACTTGATATCTTCAACACCTACAAGGATTTGTTCAAGAGTGATATTTGTCCAGTGATGAAGTGGGAGAGGTACCACCAGATCGAGATCGTAAGGGGCACCCCCAAATAAGCGTACTTTACCATGATTGAGATCGTTAGCTTCTGCTAAGAGTGCAGAGGCATGGTCTCCAATTAATTTTGTTAAAGCATCGCGGTTAGGAACATTTATCAGTCCCAGGGAAATTTCATGTGCATCTGTCTGGAGAGGATCGGTTGGTTTTCGGGCAGGGGTTATGCGGCGCAACCATCCAGTCCGCAAAGCGAGCTGGTAGCAGGCATACAAACCAACTTGGTCCAGACCGAGCTCGCGGGCGGCTCTAAGAGCGAATACCAGACGTTGAGAAATAGACACGGGTAGTTTTGTGGAAGAATTTATCTGCTTAGCTGATAAACTCGGATAATTTAACCATTATCTGGTTCAGAATTTGGAGAGAATTGAGCGTATCGCCAGGAATTTCTAAACTGTGATCGGCTTGGTCAATGACGAATGTAGTTGCACCGGACATGGATGTGATCTGGTCGGCAGGTCCTGCTGAAAACGTGCTGTCCGCCTGACTGCCAGCTACAAAGGCAGGTGCCTCAATATTCAGGATCGCTTGTGATACCGGTTGTAAATGAATTAATGGCGTGAACCAGATTGTTGTTGCACTGGTTAGATTCCGATCATCATTGAGGATAAATGCCATGGTCAGTGTTCCAAGCGATTTTCCGCAGAGTAATCGCTGGGAATAAGTCCCCGATTGAATGCCTGAGTTCAGCAGCGCGTGCCCATCTTGGATTAACTGCACGGTTTGTTCTGCTTGGGATAATTGATTGAACTCGGATGATCCATAATTCGACCAGAGCTGCAGTACATCGTATCCCCGGCTTAATAGAAGTTCTGTGGTGTAGTACAACAGCGGTTTATCACAAGAATATCGCATCCCAGGATACATAATGGCCAGTTTTTCACTGGTTCTCGCTTGCCGGATGAATTGGTTTGCGACAGATTGTTCATGATTGCCAGAAATGTCAAGTGATGTAATTGTGAATTGATCCCGGCTCACGATAGCCCCCTACCTGGAATGGGGATGATTTCTCCACTGCGCAGGGCATCGACTGCAGATATGGATGCGAGTGACACACCATATAACTGGTCGTACGGAATGGGTGGCTCATCACGAGCGAGAATGGCTTGTTGAAAGACCTGCCATTCAGCTTGGTGACCTTTATCCTGACGAAGGCGGGAGCGGTAGACCTGGTTTTTTCCGTTGTGGACTAGCTTCAAAGAACGGAAATCTTCCAGCACGGCGACCTGCCCGGCTGCGAACACTTCCAGCCGCTCCTTGGCAAAGGATTTATCTCCATTTGCCAGGTAGTCAATGGTTCCCAGCGAGCCGTCAGGGTAATTCAGGACCAGGTGAATATTATCTTCCTGGTATCGCCCGGCATCAGGCAGCCCGAAAGCTGCCACAGAGCTGGGGGGCGCACCCACCAGAAAAGTCAGGTAATCAATGAAGTGGCAAGCTTCACCGATGATCCTGCCACCACCCTGATTTTGGTCGTGCAGCCAATGGGAAGGTGGCAGGTATCCGGCATTGACTCGGTAGCGCGCTAAGAGTGGTTCCTGGCGATTAGCGAGAAAGGTTTTAATGCGTTGGCTGAAGGGAGCGAAGCGGCGGTTGAATCCAACCATCAGGAGCTGGGAATTTATGGGCACATTTTCTAAAACCTTGAAAACAGATTCCAATTCATCCATTGTTATTGCCAATGGTTTCTCACAAAATACATGCTTTCCGGCTTGCAGGGCTATGATCACTTGCTGGGCGTGAAGGTGGTGGCGGGTGAGGATGGCGATGGTGTTATTTCCAGGATCGCTCATGATTTTATCGACATCACCAGTTGCATATTGAAAGCTAAATTTACCCGCTGCGGTTTGAGCGGGGGCTCCGCTGGCAGAGGCGATGCCGACCAACTCGATGGCGCTGATTTTCTTCATAGCGGGCAGCATCACCGCCGAGGCAAAATTACCGGCACCCAATACTCCGAGTTTGAGAATCTTTACATCAGGGGTAGTTTGAATTTCTGGTGGAGGTTCAACTGGTTGTGATGGTTCTGATTTGGGAAGATCTTCACTTTGTGGGGATTCATTACTGCCATAGGTCAGCAAAACACCGAGGAAAGGTCCTTCGCCCTTTCCCGTGATCAATATATACGCTTGGGGAGCTTGGTCGATGGGAAAGCGATGGCTGACCAGTGGGCGCACATCGATTAGTTTGCTGGAGAGCAGGTCGACAAATGCTTCCAGGTTGCGTCCTTCCGTCCAGCGTACATATCCAAGCGGATAATCCTGGCCTTCCTGCTCGTAAGTGGGATCATAGCGTCCTGGACCATAGGAACGCGAGTTGATGAATGAAAGTTCCTTTTCATAATAGACCTTGCGGGGAAGTTCCAGACCAACCGCGCCTGCAGCAACCACGCGCGCCCTGTCCCGGGCGACTGCACCCGCCAATTCCACCGGGTCCGTTGAATCCGTGTCAGCGCAGATCAAGATCACGTCACTACCGCGGCCGCGGGATAGGGTTTGAACGGCAGGCAGCGCCTCG
>DATKXE010000401.1:0-3265 GCA_035529195.1 Anaerolineales bacterium | reverse complement strand
CTATGTCCAATTTGTCACCAGCCGCAACTTCGATTTTGAGGATATCAAGATCTTTGAACGCTGGAGTGCTGCTAATCGCTAATAGAAGTAATCAATATTAATAGTCCGAAAATCTCTGAGCCAGGCGATTGGCTCAGAGATTTTAATTCCAACCCATTCCATCTTTTCGATATAATCAACCCTGATAGTTGATGGAAAGAGAAATAAACTTCTGAATCTCAATAGGAAAATATCATGAAGCGTAACTCTTACTACGATATCGACAAGATATTCCTGCGCGGTTTGACGGTGCGCGACATTGCCGAACCGCTGCCATCCTTCGACTCCGAGACCCCAGCCAAAACAGTCCGAAGTGCCTTGGACCAGCATCATATTCAGATTGCAGGTGTTCGCAAAGATGGCTTTGTGGCTGGATATCTCGAGTACGCTGATTTGGGTGAAGGCCCGTGTGGTCAATTCTGCCATCCCATTCAGGAAGCCAAAATCTGGTCCGGTAGTGCTCACCTCTCCGAGTTGGTTCTCGTCCTGGATCAAGTTCCATACCTCTTTGTAGTCTTCCTGGGTGAGGTCAGCGGCATTGTCACCCGCACGGATTTAGATGACCCACCAGTCCGGATGTGGTTGTTCGGTCTGATCTCTTTGATCGAGATGCGTTTCCTGACCCTGATTGATCCTCGTTTCCAGGATGATAGCTGGCAGCAGTATCTATCCAACCAGCGCATTGAAAAAGCATTAGCCCTCCAGACAGAACGCCAACGCAGGAACCAGGATCCACGCCTGTTGAACTGTTTGCAGTTTTCTGATAAGGCGCAAATCGTCATCCGGGATGAAAAACTACGCCAGCAGGTCGGTTTCTCATCTCGCCGCCAGGGGGATCAAGCCATCAAAAACCTGGAAAATCTGCGCAACAACCTGGCTCATGCACAAAATATTGTGTCCCTGGATTGGCAGACCATCGTCGGACTTTCGGAAAATCTTGAGGATGTGGTTCAGATAGGCACTGGCCAATAATATTTACATTAGTTTCATCACCTCATTCTGGATCTTCCTCATGAAACCGCATTTCCTCCCACTTTGCTTAATTCCCTTCTACTAGATTGTTCATAAAAATGGATTTGAATCTAATGGGCACCACCCAACATATTTGTAAAGCTAATGTCACCTGAATAAAATTATAATTTATCGAACCCAAATTAACACCTGACCCAAAGCCGGGTCCCCAGGTTCTATTGGTGCCTATCATCTCATATAGCATGAATTGAGGAATTACTTTATGAAGTTATCGATGAAATTATTCGCTTTCCTGGTCATTTTCCTGGCTATGATCACCATGTCGCTGGGTGTAGCTCTTTCAGCCGGAACACCGGTTGTCTCCCCCGGTTCAGATGCCACAGCTGTCCATCTGGGAAGCTTACGTTATCGAGAATTAGCAACCGGGAACGATGCCGAGGTCTTTCTTGGCGTGCCGGACCTGGGTGATGGTACCCGCCGTACTCAAACCGACCTAACCTGGGGCACCAGCAACACGATCACCTTTACTTTCGATCCTGTACTGGATAAACTCACCACCACTGTAGATAATGGCACCACAGATTGGGTATTGGATTATCAAAATTACTCCTCAAATGTAAGGAATTTAGTTTATGCTGGCAATCAGGCAGCTGCCGACGAAGCACTGAGTAAATTGAATTATATGCAGATCAATGTCCGGCTGGGTGAAGGAACCCCTGCGCAGCTCAGCCTGGATGATGTATACCTGGATGGAAACCTGCTGGGAGATTTTGCAGGTGTGATCCATGAGACGATAGTTTGGCAAGTAAATGACTACGATCTTAATTCCGGTTTCACCCTAACAGGTGTATTAAATTTAACCAACATCACAAGTCCGAGTGGAGAATTGAATAAGGTCGACATCAATTTCGGCTATGTAAATACTGACATCTTTCCCCCAACAATTTCAAATGTCGCTGCTGCACCAAATCCACAATCAGCAGGTGGGAATATCACCCTTACCGCAACAATAGATGATACCGGAAATGGTGGCTCGATTATCCTATCCGCTGATTACAGGCTGGATGCCGGCGCCTGGACTCCAATGAGCGCTTCGGATGGCACCTTCAACTCCCCGACTGAAAATGTAACTGCAGACCTGGATGCACCAGCTACTGATGGTCCTTACACCCTTTGTGTACGCGGGACGGACAGCGCGAACAACACCAGCTCAGAACAATGCACTACGCTGGAAGTAGATAGCGTGGGACCATTAACTTCTGCAGTTGCGGTTGACCCACAGAAAATAGGAACGGGCGTCAGCGTCGATCTTACCGCGGCGGTGGATGATTCTACAACCGGAGGTTCGGATATCCAATCTGCTGAATACAGCTTGAACGGCGTGGATTGGACCGCTATGGCTGCCCAGGATAGCAATTTCGATTCAGCGATAGAAATCGTCGTCGCTTCCTTCCCCTCCCCGAATTCACACGGTGATGTCAATGTGTGCGTGCGCGGCACTGATGCTGCAGTTAATACTGGCGCCCAATCCTGCACCACCTTGACTGTCGACAGTCTGGGACCACTCACCTCGGCAGTCTTGCTCGATCCCAACCCGGTTGACCCCTTTGCCCTGGTCACGATAAGTGCTGGTGTGGATGATACAACCAGCGGAAATTCGAACATCTCGTCTGCTGAATACCAGGTCGCTGGCGGCGCCTGGATCCCAGTGGCGGCTCAGGATAGCATTTTCGACTCTCCCAGTGAAGCAGTTACAGCCCAATTCGCGGCTCCTCAAAGCTCGGTGCCGATAGAAATCTGTGTCCGTGGACGTGATACATATGGGAATACTGGATCTTCATATTGTGGATCTCTGGAGGTTACAGGATCGCCCACCGCTCCGCCACCGTTGTATCTGCCCATCCTGGTCAGCAACTACACTAACCCCTGAATTCATATGCATAAGATCATCCCCTGAGGAGATCTTATACAGTTCCCAAAGATAGATTCTCACCAGAGGCAGTCAGAAGGCTGCCTCTTTTTCGTATTGTTGTTCGCCGGTCAATAAGCGGCTGATATTCTTGAACGAATATTCCCGATTCCAGTGAATTTATTTGATAATTACGAGAAAAATGGTAAAATCTGATCATCACAAGGGTAAATCAAAAATTCCCAACCCTATTCATAGAAGGAGTTCATAATGTCGGATGTACCTTTACAAATCATCGTAGCCGCCTTCCAGGAGGAAGATGCGGCGGATGAAGCACTGAAAACA
>DATKXE010000400.1:0-6007 GCA_035529195.1 Anaerolineales bacterium | reverse complement strand
AACTTTCCCCTCCATCAAAACTCAGCTCTACTTTCACCACCTCGCCATCACCAGACCATGCAATCCCAGACAGGAGAATTTCATCTTTCCGGAGACTTGATCCTGCATCAGGATCAATGATCATTGAGCGAACACGCATATTCGTTACTGGTGTTTGATCTTGGATACCCTGTTCACCAATATATATGTATTCTTGGGTTTGAAAAAAACCTTGAAAGGGTTCAGTCAATACGGTGATTTCCCGCAGCCACTTAACCGATGCCATCCCATACCAGCCAGGCACTACAAGCCGTAATGGGAAACCATGTTGTGCTGATAGACGCTCCCCATTCATTTCCCAAACCAAGATCGTATCTGGATGTAATGCGATTTCTAAGGGCAAGCTGCGAACATAGTATTCTGTTTTACCCGTGCGAAGCAAACCCACGTCTGCACCGGTAAAGCGAATTTCCTTGGTATCCTCGGATATATGAGCAGCTTCAAGTATGTTATGCAAAGGTATACCGGTAAAAATTGCTTGACTGATGGCGCCCAGGTTCCAGGGAGTACCTATGATTACTAGTCGCATGCTGGAACGGCCATTGCCAGCGCATTCCATGACTACGGTCAGGCTTTTTTCAGGATATTCATGTAATTGACTCAGTGTTAGCCCAAGCGGTTTAGCTACCGCACCGTTGATTATCAATTCAAATTGGTCGGAATCAAGCACAGGTATATCAAAATGGTTGCGAATATAAAATAATTCAGTCGGGGTGAGTGTTTGATTTAAGGCGTTCAGAGGTGTTTCCGCGTTTAGTGGCTGTTCAGTCACCGGTTGGAGTGTAAAATTTTGCTCCATCACTGGTCTTATCCTTTATCAGCATTCTAATTGACAAATTATGCCATAATTGTCAGGCGTAATAAGACAATTTTACCAATAATCACCGCTAATTTTGTTTACCCATAATTTGAACAAAAAAATGGTAAAAGGTTAACTAGACTGGTTTCACCGAAATCTTGTTGATAAAATGGAGATCAAGGTAATTATGATCATGATATACTTTTCTGGAATTTATTCCGGTAAAAAATGATGATTATGGAGCAACTAGATGATCAGGGACTATGAATTACGTGAAGAATTAAATGACGCTGCGGATATGATCCATAGCTATAACAATAATCCGAGCAGCTGGTTGAGCTGGATCACTTACCTATTGGCGAGTTTGGATAATAAGGCAATGGATGTGGACCCAGCAAATCAACGCCGGTACGAAGAAATGTTATCGAATCTCCAGGACAGCATCCATAATCGCCGGCGAACGGGTGGATGGTAGAAGCTGGGATTGACGAGCGAACCTATGCATAAAGGATTTGCCGGGCATAGTTGATCGAGATCACCAAGAAGTCTATCATTTGTGGATATTATCCTCTGCTGTTAACCCAGTGGTGTTGATAAGGAAAGTATAGTATTCACTTAAATAAAAATCACCCCAAAGATCTTCCTAGGGGTGATTTTCTGTTTTATATTGTTTGGATGCTAGTTGATAGGCACAACGTTTGCGGCTTGTAATCCCTTTGGGCCATTCTCGACGGTGAATTCAACCATCTGGCCTTCTGCCAGATTGCGGTAACCATCTGCCTCAATAGCAGTATAGTGTACAAACACATCTGGACCATCTTCGCGGGAAATGAAGCCATAACCCTTGTTGCCATTGAACCATTTGACTGTGCCGGTGATGCGATCTGTCATTTTCTTTCAACTCCTATATAAATAAAAAGAATGTTACTTTAGATGCTTGGAGTGTTCCATCGGAGCAGTCACTAAAAAATGGCCAAAGACTAGTGCCTCCGGCCATCGTCTTTCTCACATCCAACGGTACCTTACTGCATCCTTGCTATTAAAATCGTATCAGCAAATAGAAATTCTGTCAATAATTCATTGAAACTCATTAATTTTCGGGTTATTAACCATAGACCCATCATTTATTCGCAACAATGTGATCTAGTTAATCGTAATCCATATCATCCTGTTCTGTACGCTGCTTTATCGCTCTTTTATTTTCTTTCATTAGCAATTCCCAAATGTCTTTTCGATTGTTTTCACAATTTGTGAGCAGTTCTTTTACCGGCTCGATGGGAATTTGGGAGGCTAAATCAGCCGTGGACTCAGGAAGAGAGTAATTAACAACAGTGAAAACTTTTAACCTGGTTTTCTGAGCTGCATCGAGTAATCCCCGCTCTGCTAATCCGGATTTGACCATCTCAATTGTCGATTGCCAAGGTGAACTCGAATCTTGTCTAAGCCAGATATAAATCAAATCAGAAATTTGGTGGCTTTCACCTTCTTTTTCTAATCGCTCCGCGATTTTCGGAAGCTGTGCCTCAAGACTGTACTCAGGCCATTTGTTCGGGGAAAATGTAGGAATTCCGCACAAATTCTTAGCTTTTCGTAATCCGAGCATCGCTTTTGCGGTGCGAATCTCAAGTTTAAAATTACCAGCGGATTCTGCTGCCAATACCGCCGCGCTCAAGATTGCTTCTCCAAGCTGAGAAATAGAAACACTGGCATCCGTATGCAGCAATTGAATATTTCCCAGCATAACTTTCTTGGCAAATAGATCTCCGTTGAGCAATACGAGCTCGCTGGGAGATAAAGGATTCGTGGGATCAATAATGAGATCGGTGAACATAATTGGATTCCTTTCTTCAGATATAATTGCTGTTTCGACTTCGGCTTTGTTCGATCCAACCTGAATTGCTTTCTCCCTATTACTATTTATTGACGATCTTTCTACATATTAAACTAACACCAGTAGAGATTAGTGTAGATTTGGAAATTATTTTTGTCAATATATTGGTGTGCGCTGTCCAGGCTATAAATCTCTACATTTTATAAACCCATATGATTCAAGTCTACCTGATATTTATGTTTCACACCATTCGGGTATTTTCTTAATCGATCCAATATTAGGATTAGCTTTACTCAATTTTGAGATGTGTTAAAATACTCACATGGCTTCAAATGACATTCTTCCTACTATTAAGGAGCGGAATCCGGTAACTCAAGAGGCTCACCGGCGCCAAGCTTTCTGGCAAATTTATTTTCCACTGATATTATTTGGTGTTTTGGTTATCGTGGCAATCGTCTTAGCGGTTCTAATGAGCAGCCAGGGAGTAAGTAAATGGGCTGATATATCATTGATATATATGATATCTCTTGCCATGGTAAGTTTCCTTATTATTACGGTCTTCCTGGTGATATCAGCCATATACACTGGGAAATTACTCAAAGCGACTCCATACTTCTTTTTTACCATTCAGCGGTATGCATTCTTGATCGAGCTGCGGGTGAAAAAAGCTGCTAATGTGAGTGTGGAACCATTCTTGCGTATAAATAGTTTTATCGCGGGTGCACGAGCGATCCGCCGGAAATGACTTTAGAAATCAGTGCATGATCAATTATCGGGGGAGGTAAAGCACAAGACAAGGAGAGAAATTAATGAGTGACGAAACAGCAATCACGGAACCTGGAATGAGCTATGAAACTAAAGTGCTGGCAGTGGGATCGTTGCTTGGAGCATTAGTTGGATTGGCTGGGGCATTTCTATTAATCAAGAATAATGAAAGGAAAGGAACAGAGCTGAATGTGTCCGCTGGAGTTGGTGTGAAATTAAGCCTGATCATCATGGCTCTGTTACGCCAGCTTGCGGACCTTTAATGCACTGCTTTGAATATAAAGTGCCTGGTACAAATTATTGATTTTTTCTGTTATTAAACTGGTGAAAATATTATGATCGATTTGAAATCGATGAGTTGTGCTCCACCTCGAATAGGTGGCGCTCCCCTCGATAACTCGGTTATTGAAACCTATCTCCCGCAATTATCCCACTGGGAGGTGATTGAGGTTGATGGTGAGAAGCGATTGACCCGCCAGTACAAATTCAATAATTTTTCTGCAGCATTAAAGTTCACAAATAATATTGGTGAGCTGGCTGAGCAGGAAGACCACCATCCTGCAATAATCACAGAATGGGGGAGGGTTACAGTCACATGGTGGACCCATGCGGTCAATGGATTGCACCTCAACGATTTCATAAGCGCTGCAAAAACTGATCAGATTTTTACCGGTTGAAATCACATAGCTATATCCACAATACCAGCTGGAGATATCCAGCTGGTTTTGATGATTTTAATCTCCAAACGGTCCGTTGAAAGGTTAATTTTTTGGATGCATCCTGGAATAGGTTTTCCTGAAAATATATTTTCCCAGATGCCATTGAGATTATCGAAATGAAGAAGATGCGTATAGATATCCTGATGGTTGAAAAAGGTTTGATAGAAAGCCTCGCGCAAGCGCAGCGCTTGGTTATGGCAGGACAGGTGAGGGTGAATGGACAGGTAGTTCAGAAACCCTCAGTTTCATTTCAAGCAGATACTGAAATAGAAATTGATCCTGGTCCGGATTATGTATCCCGGGGTGGGGAGAAATTACAGGCAGCATTGGAAAAGTTTGGCATTGAGGTTGGTGGATTGGTTTGTGCTGATGTGGGGGCGTCCACGGGAGGTTTCACAGATTGCCTGATCAAACATGGAGTTTGTAAAGTATATTCGATTGATGTTGGGAAGGGGATATTGCATTGGAAACTGCGCCAAAATAATAAAGTAGTGGTTATGGAAGGAGTGAATGCCCGCTACCTTGAACGATTACCAGAAGGTGTTGATTTAGTCACCATAGATGCTTCTTTTATCTCTTCGAAGGTTTTGCTGCCGGTTGTTCAAGGCTGGTTTCGAAAACAGGGTGGTCAAGTTATCCTTTTGATCAAACCACAATTTGAAGCTGGCAGAGCGGTATCATCTCGAGGAAAAGGTGTCATCCGGGATCCTGGAGTGCATCAACAGGTCTTACATGAGGTACTGGAATTTGCACAGGAAAACAAATATCAAATTGCAGGTTTAGTGAGGTCACCATTAATAGGACCAAAAGGGAATGTGGAGTTTTTAGCCTGGCTTCAGTTCCCATGGCAAAGCACGATTAACGTGCAGAAGATGATTGAGCCATTGATCATGGTCGAGTAATCCTGAGAGAAATGTATCAAAACAAAATTCTGTTTAAAATCGTGTATACTTCAGCGCGTCAATGACTGATCATATTCGAAATTTTTGCATTATCGCTCATATCGATCACGGGAAATCAACCCTGGCCGATCGTTTGTTGCAGCTTACAGACACGATCTCTGATCGGGATATGATGGCTCAGGTGCTTGACAGCATGGACCTGGAGCGAGAAAAAGGGGTCACAATCAAAGCATCTGCGGTTCGCATGATGTATTCTGCCCAGGATGGTGATACTTATCAGTTGAATCTGATTGATACCCCTGGACATGTTGATTTTGGATATGAAGTGTCGCGTGCCCTGGCCGCCTGTGAGGGTGCGATTCTGGTGGTGGATGCGAGCCAGGGAGTTGAGGCCCAAACTCTCGCGAATTTATATCTAGCCTTGGACGCCAATTTAGAAATTATCCCTGTGATCAACAAGATAGATCTACCCTCCGCGCGTCCGGATGAGATCGCTGAGGATATTCAGAATCTGCTGGGTACACCATCGGACCAGATTCTAAGGATTTCTGCAAAAGAGGGCCTGAATATTGATGGTGTTTTAGAATCAGTGATTAAAAATGTGCCTCCACCAGCGGGTGATGCAAATGCCCCCTTGCGCGCTTTGATTTTTGATTCCCATTACGACTCATATAAAGGGGTCGTTGCGTATATACGTCTGATTGATGGACAAATAACAAAAAATGATACTCTGCTGCTGATGGCTAGTGAATCCCAGTTTAAACCGGTTGAAGCAGGTATATTCGTCCCTGAACTAAAGGAAATGAGCGTTTTAACTGCAGGGGAAGTTGGGTACGTTGCCACGGGTTTAAAGACTGTCAGAGAATGCCGGGTGGGAGATACCTTGACATCAATTGCGTTTCAATCTCCTGAGTCTTTACCTGGCTATCAACAAATAAAACCAATGGTTTTT
>DATKXE010000399.1:0-2998 GCA_035529195.1 Anaerolineales bacterium | reverse complement strand
GATCGCGGATATTCTGGTGGTCAATAAAGCCGATCGTCCCGGGGTTGAGAACACCGAAAGAGCTTTGCGCAGTATGCTCGAACTTGCACATCCTGGACCGCGAGTTTTCAAGCATCATGGTCAGATCGAACCTGTTTTTTCCCCGGTCAGCAGCCCTGATGGGGGTGGATTCTGGCTGCCTCCCATCGTACGCACGATTGCCACGAAAGGCGATGGTTTGCCAGAATTGGCCAGTGCGATCAGCGAGCACCAGCAGCATCTTGATGACACTGGAGAAAGACAAAACCGGGATCGGGAGCGGTTACAGGCGGAGCTGGACATGCTAATCCAGACGGATTTGGTTTATCGCTGGCGCCAGCAAGTTTCCGATTCTCAATACCAGGAGATACTGGAATCTTTGATTGCACGACAAATATCTCCTCACCAGGCTGTAGATGTCCTGATCAATGGAGGGCAAGCAGCATGATCTATGGTGATCGAATTCGCCTGAGGCATGTTGAGCGAGATGATTTACCCCAATTTGTCGAGTGGCTCAATGACCCGAGGGTAACCCGGGGTTTATCCATACACATCCCACTTTCTATGGATGAAGAAGAAAGGTGGTATGGGCAAATGCTCAAAAGCCCTAATGAGGAACGCCCCTTATGCATTGAGGCCAAACAGGAAGATGGCTGGCGGCTAATCGGCAACTCTGGTTTCTTCAGCATTGATTGGCGCTGCCGCAGTGGGGAATTTGGTATTTTCATTGGCGACACGGCTATCTGGGATCAGGGATATGGCACGGAGGTGGTGAGATTGATTCTGCAGCATGGTTTCTGCACTTTGAATCTGCATCGCATTTTCCTGCGAGTGTTTGCTGATAATCTACGCGCCATTCGAGTTTATGAGAAGGTTGGTTTTATTCACGAAGGTCGCCAGCGCCAAGCTGAATACCATGATGGCCAATTTTGTGATGTAATATTCATGAGTATGCTGCGCCCCGAATGGGATGAACAAGAGGAGGAGTGATATGCCCCAGCAAATAACTCATCGTGACTGCGCTTCTTATGGTGAGATCAAACTAATCTCCGGGACCGGTTCTCCGGAATTGGCAGCCCACATCGCCCGCTACCTGGGTTTACCACTCAGTGGGCGAGACGTTACCCTCTTCCCGAACGATAACCTTTTCGTGAAATTACATAACAGCGTGCGCGGCCAGGATGTATTTGTGATCCAGACAACTTCACGCCCGGTTCACCGCAACCTGATGGAGCTGCTGATCATACTTCAAACCCTGCGCCTGGATTCAGCCGGGCGGATTACAGCCGTGGTGCCCTACATGTGCTACGCTCGTTCTGATAAAAAGGATATGCCGCGTGTACCCATTACTGCTCGCTTAGTAACCGATCTGATCGAGATCGCGGGTGCTGATCGTTATATGACCTTAGACCTGCATGCGGGGCAGATCCAAGGGTTCTTCTCAATTCCTGGCGATGTCCTGACCGCTTTTCATATTCTCACTGCCCAGCTATTTGATTTACGCATGAAGATGATCGATCCCGTAGTTGTGGCTGCCGATCTTGGTTTCGCCAAGAAAGGGCGCAATTTCGCCGCCAGTCTGGATGCCCCCATTGCATTTGTGGAGAAACGACGCTCCGGCGATGATGCTCGACCTGCAACCCTGACCTTGATCGGAAGTGTGGAAAACAGGGATGTGATCGTGGTGGATGATGAGATCGATACCGCGGGGTCGATCAGCCAAGCGGTCAAACTGGTCAAAGAGAAAGGTGCCCGGGACGTATATGCGGTATGCGTCCATCCCATATTCTCTGATAACGCTGTGGAACGGTTGGCAGAACTGCCGCTAAAAAAGATCATCACTACCGATACCGTACCGATCCCTCAGGAGAAGCGAGAAAAATTGGGTGAGAACCTGCAGATCCTCTCTGTGGCCCCGCTTTTAGGTGAGGTAATCCGCCGTGCACATGAGGGGCGCAGTGTGGGTGAGATGTTCAACGAATAAATAATGCCAGAACTACCTGAAGTTGAAACCATCCGTCTCGCGCTGAAGAATGGCGGGAGAGGTGCAGAATCTATAGTCGGGCGGCGCGTGCAAGAAAGCTGCCTACTTTGGGAGCGTACGCTGGCTGAACCCACCCCAGATGAATTCCAGGAGCGCATTCTCGGGCAAGTCGTATCTGATGTAGACCGGCGGGGGAAATTTCTCCTGATGCGGTTATCAGCGGATACACTGCTGATCCACTTACGAATGAGCGGTGATTTGATTGTTGAAAGTCAGTCACAACCTGCAGCTGCGCACCACCGGTTATGGCTTGATCTGGATGGTGATCTGCGGTTGGCTTTCAACGACACGCGCAAGTTTGGGCGCGTCTGGTTGGTGGCTGATCCGATCAGTGTGATAGGTCATCTTGGTCCGGAACCGTTGCAAAGCGATTTCACCGCAAAGGAATTCCATGAGCGCTTGCATGCCCATCGCCGCCAGTTAAAACCCTTGCTGCTCGACCAGACCTTTATTGCTGGATTGGGAAACATCTACACTGATGAAGCCCTGCACCTGGCGCAGCTGCATCCTTTGGTGATTTCGAATACATTGGAAAGATCACAATCGGAGCGCTTGTGGTCCAGCATCCGGCAGGTGCTGCAGGAGGGAATTCGCCGCCAAGGGGCGAGTATCGATTGGGTTTATCGTGGGGGTGATTTTCAAAATTACTTCCGGGTATATCAGCGCACGGGTGAACCCTGCTCGACTTGCGGTGAACCTATCCAGCGCATCCTGGTAGGACAGCGTGGAACCCACTACTGCCAGATCTGCCAACCGCTGTCCTTGTGATCTGAAGCGAAAAATTATGAGGGATGCGTGCCACATCTTCCAGGAGAATGACTTATGGATATAAGCGGAGTGATTCTGTTGGCTGGTATCGGAGTTGTGATCGGCTTCCTGCTCGCGGCACTGATATTTTCCCTGCGAAAGGAGTCATCGCCGGAACAAGTACCCCAG
>DATKXE010000398.1:0-5244 GCA_035529195.1 Anaerolineales bacterium | reverse complement strand
TTACCCAGACAATTTATTCTGCTTCCTTGATTGCAGAGGTATTACCTACCGTGTGGGAACGCAGTCCAACAGAAGGCCAGCGCAACCTGGTTAAGCTTCGCCAGCTGGTGCGGGGTGCCCTGGCAGAAATGCGTTCCCTGCTGTTTGAGCTGCGGCCCGACTCGTTAGAGGCAGCTGGATTGTCCACCTTATTGCGGCACCTTGGGGATGCGCTTACCGGTCGTACACGCATTCCAGTGAATTTCCAGATCGGAGAAGACTTCTCCCCACCCACAGAAGTCAAAGTTGCTATCTACCGCATTGCACAGGAAGCTTTTAATAATATCGCCAAGCACTCAGATGCCACACAGGTCGAAGTTGAATTGCGATCAAAATTAAATCAAGTCACGCTCTCCGTCCAGGATAATGGTCGTGGTTATGATCACACAAAAGTAGCAGAAGATAAGATGGGTCACCAGATCATGTCTGAACGGGCGCAGGAGATCAACGCAAAATTTGAGTTGAACAGCTCTCCAGGTAAGGGAACCCTGGTTTCAATTTTCTGGCCGGATCGAGAGTAAAATAATGGCAAGAATTGAGCATTAATCTCCAGTGAATAAAAAGGTTGCAGTATATGGTTGATATGGAACCTATTCGAGTCATGATCGTGGATGATCACCTGATGGTCAGGGATGGTCTGCGGGTCTTCCTTTCCATCCACGACGACATCCAGGTCGTCGCTGAAGCCGAGGATGGTGAACAAGCCGTGGCGCTGTTTTCTGAAGTCAAGCCGGATGTGATCCTGATGGATTTGCTGATGCCCAATATGGACGGTTTCGAGGCGACCAGGCTTATCCGGGCAAAGGACAATTCTATCCAGGTGATCGCCTTAACCAGTTTTGCCGAACAGGAGCTGGTACAGCAAGCCTTCAAGGCCGGGGCGATCAGCTACCTGCTCAAGGACGTGCATTCGGATAAACTGGCGGAGACGATCCGGGAGGCTCATAGGGGACGGACCACTATCGACTCTGCTGCCGCACAGGCGCTGGTCGCGTCTGCAGCTGGTTCTCCCCACCCAGGAGACGATCTGACCCAACGTGAACGAGAGATACTGGTTCTACTGGTCGCGGGGAAAACCAATAAAGAGATCGCCAATAAATTATCTCTGAGCGATGGAACAGTCAGGTTTCATGTCAGCAATATCCTCTCGAAAATGGGGGCCAGCAACCGCACCGAAGCTGTCAGCCTGGCCCTGCAGCAAGGTGTTGTTTAAATTAGTAATTCGTAACAAAGATATTTTTTTACCCAATAATATTACCTGGATAGATGTCCAGGTCAAATACCCGCGCCCTGTCCAGGGGGAAAACCTGCTGCATGGCAGTTTCCTATGAGCTTGCAATCCTGTAAAGTATATACGGGGGATTGGCAACCCCTGCGCGCCTGCTGCCATGATATTTCCAAGACCCACAAATAAATAGCTTGTCCTCGTAAAGGAATTGATCGATGCGCATCCTGCTTGCATCTGGAGACACAGATTTACGTCTGGCAATCCAATTGATGCTGAGTGAAGAACCCGGTATCACCATCATCGGCAGTGCAAGTGATTGCAAAGGACTTATCGCCCTGATCAAAAGCACCTCCCCCGATTTAGTGCTGCTGGATTGGGAACTGCCAGGATCCAATATGGAGGCAGTGTTGCTTGATATAAAAACATTCGCATCGCAACCCAAGATCAACCTGATCGTGCTGGGTAGACAACCCAGTATGAGACAGGCTGCACTGCAAGCTGGCGCGGATGAGTATGTTGTTATCGGTGATCCACCAGATATGCTGCTGGAAACTTTCAGGCAGCTTAATATTTTATGACTAATCCATAGAAATTAGCACTGGAAAAGGAGAATCGTAGATTATGTCAAATCAAGCCAATGCAAACGTTGAAAAGGAAAAGGGCCCCGCCTTCGAATGGTGGATGGTCTCAATCTTCGCGATAGGGGCTGGTTTTTCGGCCTTCGTTTCGCTGCTGATCCCGCCTTACGTGTCTGAAGCGACCGGAAACGTTGCCGAAGCTGGCATCGTCATGGCCATCATCAGCCTGGCAGCAGTGCTGGGTCCAGTGTTGGGGGGTTTTGCAGACAAATACCGCGCCCACCGCCTGGTGCTGCTGGGCGGTTTGTTGGGCATGGTAGTCGCATTTGTTGCGTATGCCCTTTCCGCTGGCGACACGTTAGTAACAGCCTTGGATGCAATCCTGATGGGCACTTCAATCGCTGCCATCAGCGCGGTTGCCCCGGTATTCATCGTCGGCGCTGGTAAACCTCAAGCGTTGGTTGCCAAACAATTAACGACCTTCAACCTGATTAACCCGATTGGTCAGGTAGTGGGCGGTGTATTGCTGAGCGTGGCTGTCACCGCCGGGCTGTCCTATGAAGCCCGCTTCTGGATCGCTGCTGCTGTGATATTCGTCGTATTTTTGATCGTTTTACCAACCAGCGCCAAACCGGCTGCCAAGATCCAGGTTTCAGAACCTGGATCTGATGATGGTGAATCCAAACCTGTGGGGCTCAAACAGGTGTTGGCCTCTACGTTCGGTGTTTACCTATTGGTTTTGATCCTGAGTTCTGTCGGCAATAACGGCATCAACAATCAAATCGCCAACATATTCCCCAATGTTTACGGCATCGATTCGGCGACGACCTCCGGATTGATTTCGTTGGCAGGTTTATTGAATATTATTTTTTATATCGTCGCAGGCAAATGGATGGCACGATCGGGCGCTATGCCAGATTTCACTTTTGGTACTGTTATTCGTCTAATCGGCGCGCTAGGGTTGGCACTCCTGGGCTTGCTCACAAAAAATGCACCCCTTGTGCTGGTGGCGATATCTATGCAGCTGCTCTACCAGAGTAATGCCTTTATCCGCTTCGCCCAACCAGTGCTGGGTGTCCGATTTTCTGCGCTTGGGCCGGGAGGTGCCAGCGGCTGGGTGATCGGTGCAGCTGCGATCGGCTCCTTTATCGGCAGCCTGCTGGGTGGTTTGCTGGCAGCGGCCTTTGGCTACAACGCCATCAACTGGATGGCAACTATCTCAATCGCTGGTGCTATGCTGCTGGTTATCTTCAGCCTGTGGCCGGCTGAGAGGAAGAAACGCGCTGCAGAAAGCGCAGCAGCCGAAGCCGCGGCATAAAATGAGACGACTCAATATGAACCCGGGCTGCTTGCTGACTGGAATTCTTTCCCTGGCCCCACGCCTGGTGCTGCTTTTCGTGTGGTTGTTTTCCGATCGCATCGGCACTGTTTTCGAGGGGTTTCTAATTCCCCTGCTGGGTTTTATCTTCTTGCCCTTCACCACCCTGGCATACCTATTGGTTTGGAATGCCCAAAGCGGCGTTTCAGGAGCAGCCTGGCTGCTGGTGGCAGGAGGGTTGCTGTTCGACATAGGTACCTATGCCCTGAGCGGGTATGCCAATCGACTGCGGATATATACCAGTGAAGGAGGTGCATAAGTAAATCTAGCCGGAGATGAAGTTTGTTCTGAGACTCAAAATTAGATATAGAAAGGAGTAATAATCATGTGCTGTTTCTTCTCTACCCTTTGGCTGCTTGGGCCGCGCTTTGCCTTCCTGATCTACTGGCTGATCCCGTATGGACGCCAGAGGATCGACGCCTCATTCAACACCTTTTTCTGGCCGTTCCTGGGGCTGATCTTCCTGCCCTGGACCACCCTTATGTATACCCTGGTGTATGGCTCAGGCGGGATTGTCGGCTTCGATTGGGTCTGGCTGGGCTTTGCCTTCCTGGCTGATATCTCGGCCTACGGAGCTGGAGCTGCCCGACGCAAGGATGTGTCCTACTACACCGGTCCCTAAAGGATATCCACAGTTCTGGCTAGTCAGGATTGTCAATGGATAAACCCAAGACCAAGCAGCTGGTTAGTATGGCCGGCATCGGCGCGCTGGATGGCGCTTTTTGGGGCATGCTGTTTGGCTTGCTCTTCTTCGCTCCCTGGCTCGGTTTGGCTGTCGGCGCAGCCATGGGAGCCTTAGGTGGCAAAATGGCCGATTACGGCATCGATAACGATTTCATCAAACAGGTGCGCGAACAGGTCACCGAAGGCACTTCGGCGCTGTTCCTGCTGACCAGCGATGCTGTTACCGATAAAGTAAGAGAAGAGCTGAAAGGCGAGAAATTTGAGTTGATCGCCTCTAATCTGACCAAGGAACAGGAAGAGGAGTTGATGGCCACCTTCTCGGCTGAGTAATTTAATATTCGGGCTTAGGGTTCTTTTATGAGCACCTAAGCCCGAGACTAATTTAATAAAGAGGCTCACGCATATGAATGTCATTTCACCTCTTGAAATTTTTGTTGCCCTCTTTATCGGTATGGGACCGATCAAAGTGCTGCTGATCTTCATCGCCATGACCGAAGGCATGGATAAAAGCATACGCCGCAAAATGGCTAAACGAACCGCGATGATCGCAGGCGTTGTAGCCCTCGGCTTATTCCTCCTGGGAGCTATCCTGCAGGCCGTCCTGCATTTCTCGATCGGCTCGCTGACCATTTTCGGAGGCATCATCCTGCTGGTCCTGGGTCTGGGTATGGTTGTCGGCGGCGGGGGGTCTTCTGCTCCGGGAGAGGTAAGAAAGACCCGATGAGCCTTGCAGTCTCACCATTGGCAATTCCTTTAACCCTCAACCCGGTGGGGATTGTGATCCTGATCGTGGCTTCGGTTGAAATCCAGGATTTAACCACCGCGGCATTAATAATCGGCATGATTTTAGTAATCGCCCTGATCGATCTCGGCGTGCTGTATTCCGCCGATTGGATTTCGAAGTATTTGTCACACGCTACGGTAGAACTGCTGGAGCGCGTGCTGGGTATCCTGCTGGGTGCTCTGGCTGTGGAATTAATCGTGGTCGGCCTGGCGACACTGGGGATTATCTCCATTTCAGGACACTAAATGAACCAATGATGGATACCAGAATTAAGGAGGCTTAAAATATAAAGATAGAGCAAGGATAAGCGTCCAATAACTATTCCCATTCAGCGACGGGAAGCTCTCTGAGCTGAATAGGATGAAGTCGAAGAGCGTTTCTAAAAACTAAATATAAATACTTCAGCTGGTATTTGCAAAACCATAAGATTAATAAGATTACGTAAAAAGGAGTAAGGAAAATGTCTAAAAGAAGTAAGATATTCATCGGGCTTTTGATCGCGTTGAGCAGCTTGACCGCTATCGTGGTTCTGGCAAACGAAGTAGCAACCACA
>DATKXE010000397.1:0-3053 GCA_035529195.1 Anaerolineales bacterium | reverse complement strand
TTCCAGCTGGGCTGCTTCTGCGAGAGGTCGCATGCCAATATAGTGATTCAAGCCATCGATTTCCCCTACATCACCGGTCAGCTTGAAGATGTAAGCCTGGACGCTGAGTCCTTTGGGATACTGCGGTGCCTGGAGGGTCATCTTCCAATAGGGGAAGAAAACTGATGCAACCAGCAAACCGACCGCCACAAGGAAAAAGATGGTGGGGAGCAGGTAGCGCATGCGGTCCTCTGCCAGATTCTCCTGCGGGGTGCGGGGACCGATGATTTTTTCTACGAATGTTGTCATAATGATTTGATGATACAGGTGCAGGGGACAACTAGCGTCCCCTGCACATTATTTTATTGGATACCTCAGGGTTGGACCAGCATATAACCGACCATTTCGAGGTGTAATGCGGAGCAGAACTCAGAACAGTAATAGGAGAAGACACCGTCGTGAGTGGCATCGAACTCGAAGGTAGCTGTCTCACCTGGCTCGATACTGATAGTGATGTTGTATCCTGGCAGGGAGAAGCCATGGGTGGCATCATATGCACGTTCAACGTTGGTGATGTGCCATGTGACGTGGTCGCCCTGGTTGATCTCGACGTGCTCGGGATTGAAGTGGGAGCGCACCGCGCTCATCCAGATCTCCACATTGTTCCCATCACGTTCGATGCGTTCCTCGCCAGCCAGGGTGGCATTTGGATCGAGACTCTGGGTTGCGGGATTCCAGCCGATCTCCGGGTAAACTTCCCATGGATCTAGCTTGTCGGCTTTGATGATCTGAGCATAATGCGGCTCACCATTGCCAATCGGCATATCGTAGAGCAAGGGCATGGTGGTTCCGGGTTGCGAGATATCGATCAATTGGAAGTTCTGTGGAAGCAAGGGGCCAACGTTCTGGAAGCGATCGATAGCCCATTTGTTGAGCGAAACCAGGTATTTCCCGTCCGGACTGACCGTGTCACCCTCGGCGGCGGCGATATGACCGACATTGTAGTGAACCGGGGTCTTGGTGACCAGCGACCAGGCGGGATCATTGTTTAAATCCTCGTAAGGTCCACCCAGAGTCCAGCGAGCAACGGCAGGCTCCAGGAAAAGACTGGTGTAAGCGTATCCATCGGGTCCAAATTGGGTGTGCAGCGGCCCTAAACCAACTTCAACCTGGGCTTCAACAACATCATCGAAGGCCAGGATAGGGATTCCGTAGCTATCTGTTTCGAAACCGCCAGCCTGGATGGCTGCTAGAATTTTATCGAAACTGAAGATCGTGACATGGGGATCGAGCTTGCCGGAGACGACCAGATATTCCCCACCTGGGGAGACATCGACTCCGTGGGGGCTCTTCGGTTCAGGGGCGAAATAAAGCAAGCTCTCATCGATTGCTGTTTGCATGCTGATGACGGGGAAATCGGCGACCATCTCGGTCTGGCCAGCGTTATATACCTCAATGGCTTTATCCAGGTTGATGATGTGCATGTAGTCCATGTCACGCTGTGAAGCACCGGCTTCGAAGGAAGGGTTTCCACTCTCGACACCACCAGTTGCCATCTCGGTGTTGAAGGAGTTGCAGAATACCCAACCCTCGCTGACTAACTTTCCAGCATCGCACAAATCTTGCCAGTACGGCGGCAGCTCCATGGCGAACGATTGATCGGCGAGGACGCGACCGGATTCGCGGTCAAATTTCCAGAAGGTAACCATTCCTCTGTATTGGTCTTCATAGTCGTCCAACGACGCATATTCCCAACCGAGAGGAGCAGCATACTGTCCACCCTCGATGATCCATTCGGTATCGGGGGTGACCATGGTACCGCCATGGTCATTGATTGCGATCGGATTCTTAATAATCTGTTTGGTTTCGAAGTCGCGCAGATCGATGACCGCAATGCGGGCATTAGCTTTGTCGTTGATGAATACCCACTCACCATCATATTCACCAGCCGTCTCGCTCAATGCTGGATGGTGGGTATCGCCCCAGCGGACTTCTTCTCCATCGATGTTGCCCTCATCGAGCACTTCCATGGTGGATTGGGCACCATATCCCCAACCTTGCCAGGGTTCAGGAGTGAAAATCGCGATCGTTTTCAGCAGGCGCATGGAGGGCATACCGATCACGAACATCTGGCCAGAATGCCCACCGGACGAGAACATGATGTATTCGTCGAGCATACCAGTCGGGGTATAGGTTTTTACGGCTGCTTCAATGTCGGCTGGAGTCAGCCCACGTTCTGCGGCGATGGCATTGATATCACCCGACACCGCAGCACTTTCGGGTGTCTCGGTGTCACCTCCCGCACCACTGCAGGCCGCGACCAGTAAAAAACCGATCACAGCCAACAAAATGAAGGGAAGAAAATATTTTTTTACGTAATTTAATTTCATTTTAGTTCCTCCTCAGGCGAATTTGGAATTGGGTGAAAAATATGAGACGGTCTATGAACTTTCCGCCTCAGACTGCTTGGTTTGAATTGCGTTTTTTATCTGCTCAATAAAGGGCTCCTTCTCCAGGTGATAGATCTCCAGGGCATCCTCCAGGGTCATGAAATCAGCCAGCGTGCAGCCGACACAGGACATCTTGAGCTGTATAAAGATGGGGATAACCTCAGGCCAACGTTCTAAGATGGCGGAGATGGTCAATTGTGGGGAGATTGAATCCTGGTCGGTAGACAAGATAGATTCACCTTGGGTTCATTGATATAACCCAAATAATACATTTATTACCTGATTTGTTCTTTGTGCTAGCGCAAAGATATCGGATTTAGGTGCAGAGGTAGAGGGATTTGGGTGGGGGGATAAAATGCTTAGAAAGCAAGAAGGAATAGCAAATTTGCGATGGAAGGAGGGTTATTATTTCTGAATTTCTTCAGCGATGACCACAAGTTGATGGGGGGAGAGCAAGGTGATTTGTTCACGCTGGCTGGCTACCAGGCCATCTTTTTCCCACTGGCTCAAAGTGCGGCTGACGGTGTATAGGGTAGTGCCGGTCATCTCAGCCAGGTCCTGGCGGGTGAGATTAAAATCGATTAAGATGCCATGATCTAATTTGCGCCCGGTTTGCCTTGCCAG